>NZ_CP036271.1:2559813-2797313 GCF_007745175.1 Caulifigura coniformis
TCCCATGAACACAACCACCATCAACCTGTCGTCACACACCCCGGCCCGGCCTGCTCCATGTCTGCATCACGCACGCTCTCCCGATGCCTCCGCTGAACTTCGGCGGGAAATAGGGCGAGGAGTACAGTGCCACCCACACAACGCGCCCTCCTCGCTCCCTCGGCGTCAAAGACCTCCGCAGTTTTCCCAGTCCCCGCCCGAGCCTGAGAGTTGCGCGCAAGGCTGGTCACTTTTTTCAAGATGGGCCAGTTCGTCGTTGCCGCAAAATGACTTGCAGTGAAAACAGACGACCTATTGTGAAAAAGTGACTTGCCCTGCTCACGGCAGGGCGGTCGCGGAACGGGAGAGGGGCGCAGCCGCTCCATTCGTTGCCCGGGGCGGACTCCTGGCCGGCATGCGCCAGACGTTGGAGGAGCAAGAGGTGCGCTTTGACGGGTGGGACATTCTTCTGGCCCTCTTTCCCACTTCGGGACCATCGAGGGACGGTGAGAGCGCGGCCGGATTGATGGTTCCCGGGCGCTGATGTGCCGGGTTTCGCTCTCCGTTGGACTCGTGGTGATCGTTTGCATGGCCCCTCCACCTTTATCGTGGGGGGCGCGGTGAAACGTCGGCGAAGCGTCTGCGGGTCGGGGCCTCGCGAAGTGTGGGAGTTTTGAGCAAGACAGACGTTGTCGCTGTTCTCGAGGGCCGTCAGTGGGGTGACGCCGACCTTCCAGGGATCGGGCCAGTGCTTCAGGGGATTGCCCTTTTTCGGGAAACGCTGGCGGCTTTCATTTGTCCCGGCGTCCTGGCCGCATACCATCGTTGCTGGAAAACAGTCCTCGAGCGGTCCGCCGCGCCGCACGCGGCATCGCCATTCAGGGAAGCGCACGTTGCCGGCCAATCATCCCGAACACTGGGAACTTCTGCAGGGGCCGGCCAACTGGTTTCAGCTCTGGCACCCGCCGGCGTGGAAGGTCTCGGAACGCAGCGGCGCGATGACGCTGGCGCTTCCCGGGGACGCCTTCGTGGCCATTCATTCTTTCGCGGGAGCGACGGCGGACGCGAGCGTTCGCACGCCGCATCTCGACAACATCGTCAAGCTCTTTCCGCGGGCCCGCGCGGTCCGGCATCTGAAAACGGATTCACTCGAATATCTCGTCGACTGCGTCGAGGGCGAGGCCGACCTGCGGGTGGCTCCGCAATGGTGGCAGAAACTCCTGACGCGAACCGACTGGCGTCGCTGGACGATGTGGGAATTCCGGCGTGGCTCGGTGACGGTCGTCGTGACGTTCGTCCACGGGCCGGAATTCGATCCGGAACTGGCGACGATGGTGCGGATGGTGCTGGCGACTCTCGAACTTCCGGAAATCGCGGCGGATGCGCCGTCGGTTTTCGCCCAACGTGTGCTGGATCTTGCGCGGCGGAAGTTTCCCCTGCTGGAATCGACGTTGCAGGATGATTTTCAGGTTCGGATCGGCGAATCGAGCATCAACCTGTTCAATGTCTACAGGTCGTATCTGCGGGCGCCGAACCGCTTCGAAGAACTGATCCTCCCAGCGCTGGCGACTGTCGTGCAGGTGCAGGAATGGGGGGATGAACAGGCCGAGCCCCCGTTCGACGCCGTGTCCGAGCGCATCATGCCGATGCTTTACTCTGAGGAGGCCTGGAAGACGCGTTTCGCCGGCATCGTGGGAACTCCGTGGATCGCCGGGCTGGCGATCCTGTACGTGATCGACGAGTCGCAGGCTTACTGGTACATCCGTCAGCAACTGCTCGAGAAATGGGAACTGACCGTCGAGCAGGTGCATGAACGGGCGATCGCCAACCTGGCCCGATACTTCGAAGACCAGCCGATGGAAATGGCGGTGGCGGGCTCGGAGCAGGAAGGGCCTTCGATGCTCATGCCGGGCAAGGCGGATTCCTACAATTCCGCTCGGCTGCTGAGCGAGACGTTCACCAGCCGGCTGCGGGAAGTGATCGGCGGGAACTTTGCGGTGGGGATGCCCGGCCGGGACTTTTTCGTCGTCGTTAACCTGAAGCATCCGCGGATGCTCGATCATGTGCGACGAAAAGTTCGTGAGGATTATGCACAGATGGACCATCCGCTGACCGACCGGATGCTGTTGGTCAGCGTCGACGGAGTCAGCGAACTGGTGGGCGACTCGACGCCGGCGAGCGAGAGCGACGAAGAGACGTGAAGACGGTCACGCCGAAACGTATCTTTCCGGGAACCGCTGCGATACTTTGCGGTCCACCTGATTTCCCGCACTGAGAACTTCTTCCGGTGGGCTGTCAAAGCGGACAATGTGCTGCTTTGAGCCCACGTTCCGACCTCATGTCCGATCGTTCGACCGTCGCTGAGATGACTCTCCTGGGCACCGGCACCAGCATGGGCGTCCCGATGATCGGCTGCGACTGCGACGTGTGCCTGTCCGACAATCCCCGGAACCACCGGACGCGGACGGGCGTGTATGTGAAGGCTCCGGAAGGGGCCTTCCTGATCGATGCTTCTCCTGAGCTCCGCCTGCAGCTCACCAGGGAGCGGATCATGTCGGTCGATGCGGTGCTGTTCACCCACGCCCATGCCGACCACATTCTTGGCCTCGATGATCTGCGGGTCTTCGGCTACAAGCGCAAGGGGCCGGTCCCGCTGTACTGCGAGCCGAACGTCGAAGCGACGCTGCGACAGGCGTTCTCCTATGCCTTCATCGACCCTGCGGTGCGGGATACGTGGCACTCGTATCCGAACCTGGAATTCCGCTCGATCGGATTCCATCCCTTCGAGCTCCTCGGTCTCACGGTCCAGCCGTTGCGGTTGATGCACGGCCGGTTGCCCGTGCTCGGCTACCGGATCGGTGATGTCGCTTTCTGCACCGACGTGAGCCATATTCCTCCGGAATCGATGGCCCTCCTGGAGGGTCTGGATGTGCTGGTGCTGGACGCACTCTGGAAGGAGCCGCATCCAACGCACTTCAACGTCGCGCAGGCCCTGGACGTCATTCGGACACTCAAGCCGCGCGAGGCGTTCCTGACGCATGTCTCGCATCGGCTGGAGTACGACAAGACGAATCGTGAGCTGCCGGAGAACGTGAAGCTCGCGTACGACGGACTGCGAATCCCCATCCGTCAGTGAATCTCCTGCGGATTGCCGTGGAATTCCCTACCGCGCGACGGAGGTCAGTTCTGCACGGAGTATTTGTCGACGCTTTGAGATCTGCGCGAAGTTGAGGCTTCATCCCAGATTTGCGTCATGGCGTGCATTGATCCTCGGATCGTGTCGGGAGGCGGCTTATCTTCTCGAGGTCGCCCTCTTGCTGGGTCCATGGGCGGCCAGCCGTGTAAGAGGCCTTGCACGCGCTGATGACATCTGACCGCTGCAGGAGATTCTGCGATGAGGGGTATTTCTCGGCTTGGGGGCATCGGCTTGTGTATTGCCCTGGTGGCTGGAACGGCGTTCGCGGCGAAGACGAAGGACAGCTTCGAGTTCTTCTTCCCGGGCGTCGATGAGGAGGGCAACCTTGACGACGGGCTGGGCGCCGACGGCATTGTCACGGTGACCTACAACAGCCGCACGGATCGGCTGCGGGTTGTGGGCCGGGCTGTGGTCGACAACGAGTCGAATCGCCGTCAGATCTTCAACGACACGGGCGTTCTGGACTTCTTCGGCGTGGATGGCGATGTCGTTCGCGACCGCTATGTGGTCGCAAAGCGAGGCCGCGCGACCTACCGCGGACTCGTGAAGAACGTCGATGAGTTCGACGTGGAGTAATGCCGTCAGTCAGGGAGTCGCGCCGCGATCGAGGCCGTCTCACACGGGCTTGAGCGCGGTGTCGATGATCTGTCGCACATGCGGGCTTCAATGAGGCGGCCCGGCTTTCTCGAGATCGCCGGGCCGCTTTGAATCAACACATCGGGGTCACGTCCCGATTTCAGTCACCAGGCGATATTCCGGGGAGGTCGAGTTCCTGTGTCGGCCAAAGCGGGCTCCCTTCGGGGCTTTACCCTCATCGAACTGCTCGTGGTGATTTCGATCATCGGGATCCTGATTGCGCTCCTGCTGCCCGCGGTACAACAGGCGCGGGAAGCGGCCCGCCGCTCGGAGTGTCAGAATCGCCTGAAACAGCTGGCACTCTCGCTTCACAACTACCACGACATCCATCGCTGCCTGCCTTCGGGGAGCATCGTTCGCGGTCCCTCGATGACACCGCTCTCGGGGTGGGGATGGGGGGCGATGATTCTTCCAGCGCTGGAGCAGGGCGCCCTCTACGCGAAATGCGACTTTTCGACGAACAACTCTGTCGGCCCGAATCGCGATGCGATCCGCCTGGGCCTTGCGGTGATGAGGTGTGCGTCCGATACGGCTCCCGATACGGTCGATGTCGAGCTTCCGGGCCATCCGTCCGCACCGGCCGCGACCGGAAACTACGTCGGCTGTGAAGGGTTTCTGTCGGGTCTCTCGAGCGTGAGATTCGGGACAGCGACCGATGGGCTTTCGATGACGCTTTTGCTGGGGGAGCGGAATTTCAGTCCTTCGGTGAACGGTACTCTCCCCTTCACCTCATCATGGTGCGGGATCGTGACGGAATCCGACGGATATGTTTTCACATCGAGGCCGCATATCGCTGTGAATGGCGAGAAACCGATCAACCGATCGGCGACGTCGCCGGTCAACTTCAGCAGCCGGCATGCCGGCGGCGCGTACTTCGCGCGGGGCGATGGCTCGGTGGGGTTCATTTCGGACAGCATCGATGCGGCCGTGTTCACTGCTCTGGGAACACCCAGCGGCGGTGAAGCCGTCTCTCACTGACCCATCTCGACGTCACAGCCAGGCTGCGAATCATGTGTCGAGTCCAGTTCAGCGTTCGAGCCTTTCTGGCCATCTGCATTCTTGTTCCCGCGCTGGCGGGGTGTGGAAAGCCGAAAGTCGATTCCCGCGCCGAGTTCGACCACGACGTGGAAACGGTCTGGAGCAGGAACTGGAACCTGGTCGATGCCGAAAAGTTTCTCGGTTCGGGAGGCCTGTTCGTCGACTCGGGTGAGCCTGAGGCTCAGGCCCTGGACCGTCCGCATATCCTGCCGCTGCTCAAACTGCTCAGAGAGAAGCATGGCCTGAAATGGCAGGCGGCGGTTCACAAGAAGAAGACCGGGTTTGCCGTCGCGCTCGTGGCCCGGATTCCGGCGGGGAGTGAAGTCGAGACAATCACCAGGACGCTGGATCAGGAGCAGGGCGCTTTTCCGGGCGAGATCCTGTGGAAGTTCGGACATCGGTGGATGTCGATTGACTTCCTCGACCAGGAATACCTGGAGTGGGAACGCGAAGCCGAACGCAAGTCGCAAGCGACCTGACGGTCGTTCTGGGCCCGCCGGACGTCCTTGAGATCAGGCATTCACGGTGGCCGGACGTCGACTCGCGCGGCGCTCGACGGAGCGTTCGCAGAAGCGGACGGTTCGATTGGCCGGCGCCAGGCCAAGTTTCGAAGCGAGTGAGTGATAGAGCTTCAATCCCTGGCGTTCGGCGGATCCCATTGTGAAATGCAGGTGGCGTCGCAGGTAGGTGTCGACAACGGCCAGCGGAAGCCCCATCAGAGCCGATTCCCGCTCGGCAATCCGGGGGATGGACGCGACACCGAGGTCTCGAGCGGCTGCGAGCGCCATGTCGACCTTTCCGAGGTCGCTCCCCTGGCGGCCGACCCACAGGGCAAAAA
Organism: Caulifigura coniformis; assembly: GCF_007745175.1. Taxonomy (GTDB): domain Bacteria; phylum Planctomycetota; class Planctomycetia; order Planctomycetales; family Planctomycetaceae; genus Caulifigura; species Caulifigura coniformis. The sequence continues at coordinate 2,565,501 of NZ_CP036271.1, forward strand.
CGAACGGAAGTCCGGTCCAGCGGAGCCACTCTTCGCCCAGATCCCATTCCTCGACGAACGGGATTTCCGGCGGCAGCATGGCGCGGTCGCCGATCATCAGGACGGCGTCTGCGGAGGTGTCTTCGATGCGGGATTCGAGCGTGAATTTTTCGATGCGCGGTTCGACGCCGAATCGCTCGGCCAGCATGACGCGGGCCAGTGCGGCGCTGGTGCGGGAGCCTTCATCGAGGGCGAGGGATTTCACATCGCCGGGGGCCTTCCGGAAATAGAGCTTCACGCTCAAGACCGGGCCGCAAGCCGCGACACAGGCATCGGAAATGATCTCGTAGTCGGGATCGGTCAGCGCTTCGATGGACGGAACGAGTGCGACGTCGAGCGTTCCGCGCGCGAGCCCGTCCGCCAGCCGGCTGGGGAAATCGAGCGTGAGTCGCGCCTCGGGGACTGACTCCGCAAGCCCTTCAATCAACGGCTTGGAGTTCAGATAGCTGACTGCGCCAACACGGACACGTTGGTCCCGGCGATCTGTCGAACTCCGCATGCGATCAATCATGGCGCCGCCGGCGACTTTCATTCCACCGGCCTGTGGCTTTCCGACCTGCTCCGAAATCTGAGCGAAGCAAGGCTCAACACGTTCGCCTCACTGCGAACCGCTCGAATTCACGGACGAGGTGTGAAAAGTATAAAAGCAACGAGCCGACAACGCCAAGAGGGACGTCGCCGACCTGTCTCAATGACTGGAACCGCGAAAGCCCGGCGGGCGACAACCCGGATTTGGCGAGACGCCTGAAGAAACTCGGAGAGCCTGGTCGGGAGACGGTTCCCGCCCCGAACCGTCCGGCTGATTCCTTCCCCTGGGGGCCGTCGATGCAGGGCGAGTCACTTTTTCACCATTCAGTCGTCTTTCGTCACCGCAAGTCATTTTGCGGCAACGGCGCAACCCAACGATGAATTGGCCCATCTTGAAACCGTGACCAGCCGTGCGCGGACCTCGCAGGCTCGGGCGGGGATTGGGAAAGCTGCGGAGGTGTTTGACGCCGAGGGGGCGAGGAGGGCGCGTTGTGTGGGTGGTACTGTACTCCTCGCCCTATTTCCCGCCGAAGTTCAGCGGAGGGATCGGGAGAGCGTGGGTGGTGCGGACATGGAGCAGGCCAGGCCGGGGTGTGTGACGACAGGTTGATGGTGGTTGTGTTCATAGGTTCTCCATCATGACGGGGGCGGTTGCGCGGGGGGGGCCCGGTACTCGGTACTCGGTACCTCGACTGTCTCACGAAGGTACGGTATCGGAACGCAGTTGCTAGTTTGACTTTCCGTGGAGTTGGACTCCCAGGAGGGCAGTGCGATGGAACGGCGATTCCTCGAACGGAAGCGTGAGATCCTGGCCCAGTGCGAAGTCCCGGCAGGCTACCTGGCCGATGCGCTTCAGCGGCTGCAGGAGTTTGTGGCCCCCTTCGCCAGGTTATTGAACACCACAGAGCAACATCAGCAACTGGCGGACTACGTCGCCGGTCTCTGTTCTTCAGTCGAACGCAAGACCAGCGAGACCATCGCGTACTTCCACCAGCAGGGACGCCAGCCGCTGCAACGATTCATCGGCTGGCACAAGTGGGACCATCGCCCGCTGCTGGAGGAACTGGCTCGCCAGGTCGGCCGGGAACTCGCCGCAGCAGACGCCGTGCTCGTTCTTGATCCGTCGGCCTTCTCGAAGAAGGGGGAACGCTCGGTCGGCGTCCAACGCCAGTGGAACGGGCGCGTCGGCAAAGTCGACAACTGCCAGGTCGGCGTCTACCTCGGCTATGTCTCTCGTCAGGAGCAGGCCCTGGTCGACGTGCGGCTGTATCTGCCCAGGAGCTGGACGGGCAACCGATCCCGTCGCCGGGAGTGTCATATCCCCGAAGAAGTGGTCTTCCTGACCAAGCTGGAACAGGCCCTGGAAATGATCATTGCTCATCGCCAGCAGCTGCCGCACGCCTGGGTCGCGGGTGACGACGAATTCGGTCGATCGACCGGATTTCGCAGGGAATTACGGGCTCTGAACGAGCGGTATCTCCTCGCCGTTCCGTCCGACACGCTGGTGCGGGATCTGGATCAAGTCCCTCCGGCATGGCGGGGATTTGGAAAACATCCCAAGGCGGACTTCCAGCGGGTCGACGCCTGGTGTGCGCATCGTCCGCTCGAGTCTTGGACGCCTGTCGACGTGCGTGACGGAGACAAAGGGCCGCTGCTGGTCCACGTCTGTCAGGCGCGGGTGCTGGCGATCACTGAGCGGGGGCATGACGAACGTGAAGAGCTGCTGGTCGTCACCCGGCGAATCGATGAACGGGGCGGAGTGATCGACGACTACTGGTTGTCGAATGCTCCCTTCGACACACCGGCCGCCGAGTTGGCCCGGGTGGCAAAGGCTCGCACCTGGATTGAAGAGTGCTTCCAACGCGCGAAAGGAGAAGCCGGCCTGGCCGACTACGAGACTCGCAGCTGGCAGGGCTGGCATCACCACCAGACCCTGTCACTGCTTGCGAGCTGGTACTTGCTTCAGGAACAGAGGCGGTGGGGGAAAAAAGACGCCGGCACTGACGCTGCCGCAGGTGCGAATCGTCGTTGCCTCTCTGTTGTGGGAGTCGACAGGGGAACGGACGATCGAGCGTTTCGCGAGAGAGACCGAGTGCCGACTGAAACGCAACGAGCTCGCCCGGTTCTACCACTGGAAACGCCGCAACCGCCTCCCACCCTTACGCATTCATCAACGCAGGTAACGTGAGACAGTCGAGGTACTCGGTACTCGGTACTCGGTACTCGGTACTCGGTACTCGGTACTCGGTACTCGGTACTCGGTACTCGGTACTCGGTACTCGGTACTCGGTACTCGGTACTCGGGAGTCGGGAGTCGGGAGTCGGGAGTCGGGAGTCGGGAGTGCTTTGGCGGGTTGGGATTGGGGCAGGGGGAGTCACTTTTTCACAGTCGGTCGCTTCTCGTTACCGCAAGTCATTTTGCGGCAACGACGCACGCCAACGACGAATTGGCCCATCTTGAAAAAGTGACCAGCCCTGTCCGTCGATGCTGTTCGGGAGACGAAGGAGTGCGATCGGGTTACGATCACTGGTTCTGATCCCGGTGTTCGAGGCCACGGGGTCATGTTGCACTGACTTCTGGAGAACCGCGATGAACCGAGTTGCGCTCCTGTTTCTTGTGACCGCCGGCCTGGCGGGCGAGGCTCTCGCAGCCGCGGAGCAGGCGTCGGCTTCATCGAAGCCGAACATCCTGTTCATTTTTACGGATGATCTCGCCTACCAGGCGATCAGCACGTACGGCGACGAGAGGAATCTGCTGGAGACGCCGGGGATCGACCGGATCGCGAAAGAGGGAATGCGGTTCGACCGCTGCCTCGTGACGAACTCCATCTGCGGGCCGAGCCGGGCGACGATCCTCACCGGCAAGTACTCGCACATGAACGGATTTTACAACAATTCGAACAGCCGCTTCGATGGAAGCCAGACGACGTTCCCGAAGCTGCTGCAGAAGGGCGGTTACTCGACGGCGATTGTCGGCAAGTGGCACCTGATGACCGACCCGACCGGCTTCGACTACTGGCACATCCTTCCGGGGCAGGGCGTCTACTACAACCCGCCGATGATCGACAACGGCGAGCGTGTGAAGCACCAGGGCTACACGACCGACATCATCACCGACCTGTCGATTGACTGGCTGAAGAAACGCGACAAATCGAAGCCGTTCCTGATGATGACCCAGCACAAGGCGCCGCACCGTGAGTGGTCGCCGCCGCTGCGCCTGCTGGGCTGGGACAAGGACCGGAAGTATCCGGAACCGCCGACGCTCTTCGATGACTACGAAGGGCGAAGCAAGGCGGTCAGCGATCACGACATGGGAATTGATCGCACGTTCACCGATCTCGATGCGAAGCTCGTCGTGCCCGGAAGCCTGAATGAAGAGCAGAAGGCGGAATGGAACAAGTATTACGAGCCGAGGAATGAGGAGTTCCGCAAGCAGAACCTCAGCGGGAGGGATCTCGTCCGCTGGCGCTACAACCGCTACATGCACGACTACCTCGGCTGCGTGAAAGCGGTCGACGAAAATGTGGCCCGCCTGCTCGACTTCCTGGACAAGGAAGGGCTCGCGGAGAACACGATCGTGGTTTTCTCATCCGACCAGGGGTTCTACCTCGGCGAGCATGGGTGGTTTGACAAGCGCTGGATCTTTGAAGAGTCGTTGAAAACGCCGCTGCTCGTGCGCTGGCCGGGCCTGACGAAACCGGGCAGTTCGACGAAGGAGATCGTGTCGCTGATCGATTTTGCGGAGACGTTCCTCGACGCTGCGGGAATCGAGTCGCCTGCCGAGATGCAGGGGCGCAGCCTGAAAGCGCTGTGCGCCGGCCAGACGCCGGCCGACTGGCGCAAGAGCCTGTATTACCACTACTACGAATACCCGGTCCCTCATCGGGTGCGGCCGCACTACGGCGTGATCACCGATCGCTACAAACTCATCCACTACTACAAGCCGGACGTGAACGACTGGGAACTGCTCGATCGGGAGAAGGACCCGCTGGAAGTGAAGAACTTCTACAACGACCCGGCTTACGCGGAGACTGTCAAGAAGCTGCATGCGGAAGTGGAGCGATTGAAAGTGGAGGTGAAGGAAACCGAGGCTCCCCCGCGTCAGGCGTACGGGAACCGTCCCTTCGAAGGAGAGCCGGTGAAGCCCGGGCAGCCGAATGCCCGGCCGAATGCAAACCGGCGTAAAGCTTCCTGAACGAGATGGCCGGCGCCGGTTGGGCCGGCGCTCTCTGTGGACGTCGCCTGGCGTTTTCGAGGAGGACGCGAGTGAAGCGGATTCTTGTGACGTGGATGGTCGTGCTTACGGCCTGGGTCAACGTGGCGGCGGCGGCCGGGAAACCGAACGTCGTGTTCATCGCGATTGATGACCAGAATGACTGGGTCGGCGCCCTGGGCGGGCATCCGCTGGCGAAGACGCCCCACCTCGACAGGCTGGCGGCGCGAGGGACGGTCTTCCTCAACGCCCATTGCCAGGCGCCGCTGTGCAACCCGTCGCGGACGAGCCTGCTCCTCAGCCTGCGGCCGACGACCACGGGCATCTACGGCCTGGCGCCGTGGTTCCGCACGCTGCCCGAGTGGAAAGATCGGGTTGCGCTGCCGCAGCACTTCAAGGCCCACGGCTACCGGACGTTGACGGCCGGGAAGATCTATCACGGAGGGGCGGGCGGTCCGAAGCAGCGCGAGCAGGAGTTCGACGTCTGGGGAACTCCCGGCGGCGTGGGAGTGAAGCCGGAGAAGAAGTTGATCCCGCCGGCACCGATGGGAAATCACCCGCTGATGGACTGGGGCGTCTTCCCGCACCAGGACGAAGACAAAGGGGACTATCACGTCGCGAGTTTCGCTGTCGAGCAGATCCAGGCGGCCAGGAAGGATGAGCCCTTCTTTCTCGCGGCAGGGTTTTTCCTCCCGCATGTCCCCTGCTACGTCACCCAGAAGTGGTACGACCTGTTTCCGGATGACGACAGCGTGCTGCCGGTCATCAGGGAGGACGACCGGGACGACACGCCTCGATTCTCCTGGTACCTGCACTGGAACCTGCCCGAGCCCCGGTTGAAGTGGGTTCGAGAGGCGAACCAGTGGCGCAACCTGGTTCGCAGTTACCTGGCCAGCACGAGTTTCGTGGACGCCCAGATCGGACGGATCATGAAGGCGCTCGACGAAAAGGGCCTGACCGAAAACACCATCGTCGTCGTCTGGGGCGACCACGGCTGGCATCTCGGAGAGAAAGGGATCACGGGCAAGAACACGTTGTGGGATGACGGGACACGTGTGCCGTTGATTTTCGCGGGTCCGGGCATCGCGACCGGCGAACGCTGCGAGCAGCCGGCCGAACTGCTCGACATCTATCCGACCCTCAGCGATCTCTGCGGGCTCACTCCTCGAAATGATCTCGAGGGGATCAGCCTGCTGCCGCAACTGAAGGATGCTGAAGCTCCGCGGGAGCGGCCGGCCATCACCAGCCATAACCAGGGAAATCACGGCATTCGCAGCACCCGCTGGAGGTACATCCGGTACGCGGACGGCACGGAGGAACTGTACGATCATCAATCCGATCCGAACGAGTGGACCAACCTGGCCGGGCGCGCGGAGTATGCATCGGTCGTCGCCGAGCATCGCCAGTGGCTGCCGAAGATCGATCTTCCGCCGGCGCCGCGAAGCGCCAGCCGCGTGTTGACGTATGACAGGTCGACGGATGAAGCCATCTGGGAGGGGAAGACGGTGCGGCGGAGCGATCCGATCCCACAGTGAAACAGTTGGAATTGAGCCAGTCCGCCTGCGCCCCGTCGCGGCGTCATCTCTGTCAGAGCTCGGAATGCAATTCTCCGTTCGCTGCGTCTGGTTGCTCGCCGTTGCGGCCTTCTACGGTGGCGCAGTCCAAGTTCGTGCCGCGGAGAAACCGAATGTTCTCCTGATCCTCGTCGACGACCTGAAGCCGACGCTGGGTTGTTATGGCGAGGAGCAGGCGAAAACGCCGAATCTCGATCGACTGGCCGCGCGGGGGATGCGTTTCGAACTGGCGTACTGCAACCAGGCGGTGTGCGCGCCGTCACGGTTCAACCTGATGCTCGGGTCGCATTCCACGTCGACGGGCCTGTACGGCCTGGGAACCAGGCTGCGTGAGCACGTTCCCGATGCGGTCACGCTGCCGCAGCACTTCGCGACGCATGGATACCGGACGGAGTCGCTGGGAAAAGTGTTTCATATCGGGCACGGCAATGAGGGTGATCCGCAGTCGTTCAGCGTTCCGCACTTTCATGACAAGGTCATCGAATACGCGGACCCTGCGAGCACGGAAGGGGGAAAGCTGACGCGCGAGGAGGCGTACTTCACAAATCAAAAATTGGGACAGATCCGGTCGCTGCCCCGCGGGGCGGCGTTCGAGAGCCCCGATGTCCCGGATGCGACGTATGCCGACGGACGCGTGGCCGAGGAAACGATCAAGCGGCTGCAGGCGGCGAAAGCGCGTCGCGATCGCGAGGGGACGCCATTCTTCATCGCCTCGGGATACGCCCGGCCGCACCTGCCATTTTCGGCTCCGAAGAAGTACTGGGACCTGTATGACCCGGCGAAGCTGCCGCAACCGAAGACTGACGGGCCTCCCGTCAATGCGCCGCGGATCGCGAATAAGACGAACTCCGAACTGGCCAATTATTTCCCCGTGCCACCCAGCGGCATTGTCGATGAAACGCTCGCGCGGCAACTCATTCACGGCTACTTTGCCGGCGTGAGCTATGTCGACGCCCAGATCGGCAAGGTGCTCGATGCGGTCGATCGACTGGATCTTGCCGACGACACGATTGTCGTCCTGTGGGGCGATCATGGCTGGCATCTGGGCGATCACGGGTTGTGGACGAAGCACACCAACTACGAGCAGGCGAACCGCATTCCACTGATCATCGCGGGACCGGGGGTGAACGCGGGGGCGTCGACGAGACAACTCGCGGAGACGGTCGACCTCTATCCCACGCTGGCCGAACTGGCCGGGCTGCCCGGCCCAGCCGGTCCGCAGGCGATCGATGGGCGAAGCCTCGTTCCCGTGCTCCGCGATCCGGCCACGCGGGTGCGCGACCACGCGTATCACATGTTCCCGCGCAAGGTGCTCGGCCGGGCGATTCGCACGGAACGCTACCGGCTGGTGGAGTGGAGGAAGGTGGGGGGAGAGCCCTCCGATGCCGAGATTGAACTGTACGACTACGAAACCGATCCGCAGGAGTTGCGGAATCATGCGAACGACAGGCCTGAAGTTGTCGTGCAGCTGCGTCAAATGCTCGCAGCCTATCCTGCTCCGCTGCCGCAGGGCGGGAAACCCGGCCGAAGGTCAGACGAGAAGCAGAAGTGACCCGGACTGTCAGAATGATTTTTGCGCCAACGAAAGCAGAGCCCGTGATGCCTCGTTCCCTTCTGGCCGTGATCTGCCTGTTGCTCTTCGCCCCGCTGGCCTCGGCGCAGAGCGATCAGAAGCAGCCCGCACGCCCGAACGTCGTGTTCATCCTCGCGGACGATCTCGGGTACTCCGACATCGGCTGCTATGGCGGAGAGATCGACACTCCAAATCTCGACGGACTTGCGGCGAACGGGATCCGGTTTACGCAGTTCTACAACACGGCCCGTTGCTGGCCGACGCGCGGGGCGCTGCTGAGCGGTTACTACGCGCAACAGATTCATCGCGACGCACTTCCGGAAGTGCCCGGCGGAGGGAACGGTGTGCGGCAGGAATGGGCCCGGTTACTGCCGGAGCTGCTCGCGCCGGCCGGTTACCGCAGCTATCACAGCGGGAAATGGCATGTCGACGGCCCGGTGCTGAAGAGCGGATTCGTGCGGTCGCTCGACATGCGCAACCAGGGAAACTTCTTCTCATCGGCCGGCAATTCGATTGATGACGTGCCGGTTCCGAAATCGGACGATGCCGGTTACTACGCCACCATCGCGACGGCCGATCACGCGATTGACTGCCTCAAGGAACATTCGTCGAAGCACGCGGGGACGCCGTTCTTCCACTACCTGGCGTTCATCGCTCCCCACTTTCCGCTGCACGCCCTGCCGGAGGACATCGCAAAGTATCGCGACCGCTACCTTGCGGGCTGGGAGGCGATGCGTGAAGCGAGATACGCGAAACAGCGATCGCTGGAACTGGTCCACACGCCCCTCTCGAAGCTCGAACAAGACGTCGGCCCCCCGTACCACTTCCCCGAGGCGCTGGAAAAACTCGGCCCCGGCGAGGTGAACCGCCCCTTGCCATGGGACAGCCTGACCGACGAGCAGCGGCGGTTCCAGGCAACAAAGATGGCGATCCACGCCGCGATGGTCGACCGCATGGATCATGAGATCGGACGCGTGATCGCGCAGCTCAAGGCGATGGGCGCGTTCGAGAATACGTTGATCTTTTTCGCGTCCGACAATGGGGCAAGCGCTGAGATCATGGTGCGGAACGGCGGGCATGATCCGACGGCTTCGCCCGGCAGCGCCGCGACGTATCTGTGCCTGGGGCCGGGCTTCTCCAGCGCCTGCAACACACCGCATCGGCGGCACAAGACATGGGTTCACGAGGGAGGAATCAGCACGCCGCTGATCGCTCACTGGCCGGCCGGCATCCAATCTAAAGGGGAGCTGCGCGCAACTCCCGGGCATGTGGTGGACATCGTTCCGACCGTTCTGGAACTCGCCGGCGTCGCGCCGACCAGGGAATGGAAGGGAGAAGCTCTCCCACCGGCCCCGGGGAAGAGTCTTGTTCCGGCATTTGCCGCAGATGTGACGGTGAAACGGGACAGCCTGTGGTGGCTGCATGAAGGGAACCGGGCGGTTCGGGTCGGTGACTGGAAACTTGTCGCCGCGAAGGGCGATGCGTGGGCGCTCTACGATCTCAAGACCGACCGGGCCGAGCAGAACGATCTTTCAAAGGCGATGCCCGACAAGGTGCGTGAACTCGAACAGGTCTGGCAGAAGCAGACCGACGAGTTCACGGAGCTTGCGAAGCAGACGCTCGACCAGCAACCGAAAGCCGGCGCGCGGCCACGGGCCGCGGCGCGGCGGAACAGGAATTGATTTCAGCTGGCGGCGGGTACGGCCGTCACCAGCTTGGCCGCGACGGCCCCGAGGATGCCGCCGATGATCGGGCCGGCGACCGGGATCCAGGCATAGCTCCAGTCGGAATGGCCCTTGCCGGAGATGGGGAGGACGGCATGTGCGAGGCGCGGGCCGAGGTCGCGGGCGGGGTTGATGGCGTAACCCGTGGGGCCGCCGAGCGAGAGGCCGATTGCCCAGACCAGCGCGCCCACAAGAGGAGGCTGGATGGCCAGATCGAAGCCTGTGCCCTTGGTGAGGTTCAGGGGTGAAAGGATGAATGCCAGGCCGAAGACGAGGACGAACGTCCCGATGGCTTCGGTGATCAGGTTGGCGGCCGGGTTGCGGATGGCAGGACCGGTGCAGAAGACGGCCAGCTTCGCGCCCTGATCGGGGGTTTCCGACCAGTGCGGAAGGTAGGTGAGCCAGACGAGAACCGCGCCGAGGAAGGCGCCGATCATCTGGGCGGCGATGTACGGGCCGACGTTTTCCCAGGGAAACGCCCCGGTGACCGCGGCCGCGACTGTGACGGCCGGGTTGAGGTGGGCTCCGCTGACGGCATTGGACAGGTAGACGCCGACGGTGACGGCGAGGGCCCAGCCGGTGGTGATGACGATCCAGCCCGAGTTGTTCCCCTTGGTGCGTCCGAGGACGACATTGGCGACGACTCCGTCGCCGAGCAGCACGAGAAACGCGGTCCCGATCAGTTCCGCGACGAAAGGAGTCATGAGCGCGATTCTCCCTGCCAATGTTGCAAAGTCCAAGTCGCGTTGAGCGTATCGACCGGTCCGCGTCAGCAGAAGCATGCGGAAGAGTGTCACCGGACGCCGCCCAGGGCCGGCCGCATGTAAAAGAGAGAGCCGTTCCCGACTAAGCGTCTTGAGGCGGCCACCGTCGCAGGGGGAGAGAAACCGCGAGGACTCGCCACCCGGGTGGGAGCGCCGGTTTGCGATCGCCTGCTCACGCATGTCAGCGTGAGCAGGGCACATGGCGAGCCGTCGCTATTTCAGATCGATCTTCAGGTCCGTCAGGCCACCTTCGGGGATGTCGACCGTCACGCCCGACTTCTCGGGATTCGAGAATTGCGGGGGAACCTTGATCTTTGATCTTGGAAGCTGCCGGGGGTCTTCGATTCCCATCGGGTTCCCACCGTCGGCGGATTCCGGCGGGGCATAGGAGACAGCAATTTTGTACTTGCCGATGGGGGCGCCGTCGTTGGGCGAATTGGTTCCGAGCTGAAAGCGTCCCTGTGCATCGGTGAGGCCCGAGACGGTTCGGTCGCCGCCGACGGGAATGAACGAAATCCGGAACGACTCGAGCGGGTCTCCCTTGTACGTCAGGATGCCCGCCACGGGGACCGTCGACAGGACCTCACTCTGCGGCCCCGACGAAGGGGTGCACCCTGCAAGACAGGCAGAGGCCAACAGCAGAATTCCTTTGGCGTTCATCACGTTCCTCAGCTTTCCAGTCACGACAGGCAATGTTTCAATGAGCCCGATGGTGTGGGCCAAAAAAAGAACAGCCACACCGCGAGTTGTGCACTCACGGTGTGGCTGTTGGACGAACTTAGAATTCGCCGGTGACTTCCCCGCCCGCCTTGCTGCCGATGGCGCCCCAGGTGCCGCCGTCGATGTTGTCGCTGGCGAAGCGAACCGACCCGTCCGCCAGGACGAAGTGGGCGCCGCCGACGTGCATGCTGCGCGATGCCAGGTGTCCACGATCGACCCCGGTGCCGCGGATGCAGTCCCTGAACTTGGAGTTCGGAGTCAGCGTGTGCGAATAGAAGGTGGCGATCACGCCGCCGCGGTGATACTGCTTGCCTCGATAAGTCCAGGCAACGAGATTCGCGTCGTTGCAGGCCGGGTTGTAGAGCTTGTCGCCGTTATTCGAATCGAAGATTCCGAAAGCGAGTTCGCGGGCGACCCGGTAGTCATCAGGCCCGCCGGCTGCGACGGCGATTTTGTTGCCGCTGGTGGTCGCGATGCCGAGGAGAATCTCGGCGAACATGGCGGTATTGCTCATGCCGTCCCGGACGTCGCGGAACCGAACGCTGGAGTTCCGGCCGAACAGGCCATCGACCGTCGCGTAGTTGGCGTTATTGCCGAGGCTCTGGACGTAGCTGGTGGTGCCGCAGCCAGGGCCGACGTCGCACGGGCTGGCGGTCATCCGGCTGGACATCGATTCGCTCGGACACTGATAGGGGACGATCTGCTGCGTCCTCGCCGTGGCGTTGGTGCCCGTGGCGCCGTTGATATCCTGATTGAAGTCAAACAGCGTGTACTGGTTGCCCCCTTCGAGGTACGGAAGCATGAAGATGTGCGGCGAGGCATTGTTGCTCTTGCCGCCCGATGCCGCGGCCACGACGATCGAACCCATCGGCAGACAGGTGAAGGTCGACTCGTAGTTGTGCAGAGCCAGGCCGATCTGCTTCAGGTTGTTCTTGCACTGAGTCCGGCGGGCCGCCTCACGGGCCTGCTGCACGGCGGGCAGCAGGAGAGCGATCAGGATCGCGATGATCGCGATCACGACCAGAAGTTCGATCAGGGTGAACGCAAGACGTCTGCGCCCACGAGGGTGAGGGGCCATTTGAATCTCCGGAAGAAAGAAAATCTGGATACAACCGCCGGGCACTGAACTGCGCCGCGACCTTCGCCGTGGGCCCGGTAAGGGAGCGCAATTTCCGCCGTTTAAGCAATTGCTAACGATTATGCGGGCATTGCCGACGGATGTCAATTGTTTTATGCGCAACGCTCTAAGAGACTTGCGCTGACAATCAAGGCGAGAAACGCGAACGGCGGCTTGCGCGCTCGATGTTCAAGACCGTTGCAACAGGCACTTCTGAACTCTTATTCCCAATCAGCAAAGATGATGTTTCAGCTTCATGAAAAAATCCGGTTGCCGCTCGACTTTCCTCTTCTGATCGCTGCAGCCGTTATATCTGTTGCCACCGCTTCGTCCCCAACCACGGTCGAGGGCCAGACGCAGTTCTCGGTGCGGTTCACGCGTGAGGTTCACCCTCGGCCATTCTCGGGACGGGTTTACGTGTATTTCTCGCGCAGCGAGGAGCCACGGCGAGGCCCGAACTGGTTCCGTCCCGAGCCGATGCTGGCGATGGACGTCGAGAACCTGCCCCCGGGGCAATCAGTGGAACTGCGGGCGCCGGAGTCAAAGGACCGGCCGGGCGACGTCCAGCGGCCGGCGACACTGGTCTTTCCAAAGGGGCTGGACGCCCGGTCGCTGGCCGGTCTGAAGGCGCAGGCGGTCATCCGGTTCAACCCGCTGGATCGCGAGGTCGGGACCGGAACCGGGAATGGATTCAGCGCCGCGGCCGTCGTGCCCGGAGGAGAGGGGCCGATGGAACTGGTCGTCGACCGGACTGTGGGAGCGGCTGCGATTGCAGACACCGGGTGGACGAAGGTGTTCAAAGTCCCTTCCCGGCTGCTGACGGAGTTTCACGGAAGGCCTGTGGAACTCGTGGCGGCGGTTCAGCTCCCGCCAAGTTACGGGACGAGTCCCGAGCGTCGCTATCCGGTGATCTTTGAAGTGCCGGGTTTCGGCGGCGCGTTGCGGCACGGAATGAAGGGGACGCCGTACTCCCCGGCGACCGGGAACGGGGTGGAGTTCATCCATGTCTTTCTGGATCCGAACTGCCCGCTGGGGCATCACGTGTTTGCCGACTCGGAAAACAACGGTCCGGTGGGGCGGGCGCTGGTGGAGGAATTCCTGCCGGCACTCGATCTGAAGTTTCGGACGATCGCGTCGCCAGCGGCCCGGTTCCTGACGGGGCATTCGTCGGGCGGCTGGAGTTCGCTGTGGCTGCAGGTGACCTATCCCGACGTCTTCAACGGGACATGGAGCACGGCTCCGGATCCGGTCGATTTCCGCGACTTCCAGCGAATCGACCTCTCGCGCGTCGGCGAGAACATGTATGTCGACCCGGCCGGCGCCCGTCGGCCGCTGGCGCGTGTCGGCGGAAAGCCCATCCTGTGGTATGACGACTTCGCCCGCATGGAGGACGTGCTGGGGCCAGGAGGCCAGCTGCACAGCTTCGAGGCGGTGTTCAGCCCGCGGGGGAGCGACGGCAGGCCGCGGTTGATCTGGGAGCGGGAGACGGGAGCGGTTGATGCCGCGGTGGCGGAAACGTGGAAGCGGTATGACATCCGCCTGATCCTGGAGGAGAACTGGGCGACCCTCGGGCCGAAGCTGGCGGGGAAGCTGCACGTTTTCATGGGGGATCAGGACACCTTCTACCTGGAGGGGGCGACGAAGCTGCTGAAGGGATCGCTCGAGAAGCTCGGCAGCGATGCGGTCGTCGAGATTCACCCGGGGGCGGACCACTCGACGCTGATGACCGAGCAGCTGAAGGCGAGAATTCCCCGTGAGATGAGCGAGCGGTTCCTGCGGATGATGCCGCAGGACGGGGCGGGGAACCCGATCGGCGCGGGTCGCTGATCGAGGCATGGGAGGCCGGGAGAGGGGGCACGCAGACGGGTGAAGGGGAGGAGGACTCGGTACTCGGACGACTTTGAGTGTTCTCGAGGGAGTCGTCTCCGGGCGGTCCGCTTTTCATGTGCCCGCCCTGGAATGAGGATCGGGGGCCAGCTGCTCCTCCAGAGGGAGGACGGGCCAGGGCCGCGTCGTCGCGAGGCGGCTGGGTACGATTCAGAGGTCCTCTTTTCAGTTCCGCTGATCCGTGGGGGAATGTCTTGCGTTTTCCCGTCTGGACAGGGGATAACTCCCCCGATTGCCTGTGGAACCCTGCAGGCCCGGAATATTCGTCGAAGAAGGACTCTCGATGTCGACTGGTGCACCTGCGGCCGCCGTACCTCCTCGCTCCCCGTCGAACGCCCACGAGGATCGCGTCATTCTGGTGCCGCTGCCGAAGATCGTGTTTCTGTGGCCGACGCTGGTCGTCGCGATCCTGGCCGGCATCTACATGAGCTTCAAACACGAGCCGGGCGCCGAAGGGCCGGTGATTGCGGCGGTCGCCTTCCTGTCGATGCTGGCGCTGAACCTGATCGTGCTGTCGTTCGATTTTCCGAGGACAACATCGCTGACGGTGTTCTTCATCATCGTCGCTGTGTTCCTGGGGGGAGCGTTGATGGTCGTTTACTACCCGACCGTTCTGCCGTGGCTCAGCACGCAGCTGCTGAAGATCCGGCCCGTCGCCAATGCGACGTTCTATTTTGTCTTCTCGACGATGATGGCGTTGATCTACCTGGGAGTCGCGATCACCGTGCGATTTGACTACTGGGAAGTACGGGGCAACGAGCTGCTGCACCACCACGGTTTCCTGAGCGACCTCGAGCGGTTTCCTGCTCCGGCGCTGAAAATCGACAAGGAAATCAAGGACGTGTTTGAATACATCCTGCTGGGATCAGGGCGGCTGATCCTGCATCCGAGCAACGAGCCGCGGGCCATCGTGCTGGAAAACATCGCGTGGATCACACGTAAGGAGAAGGCGATCACCAACCTGCTCGGGACGCTCCAGGTGCGATTCCGCAAGCAGGGGCCGGCGGACGACGGAACCTGAAGACCAGCCTGATCGAGCCGCCCACGAGGCGGCTCGATTGCTTTCCTGCGCCCGCTGGGGAATGAGTGAAGGCCGTCCCCGGGCGTCGGAATTCTCCTTCCTGAGCTTTTCAGCAGATCCCTCTCGTGCACATCGAACTTCGCTCCGACACGTTCACGAAGCCGACTCCGGCGATGCGCGAGGTGATCGCGGGGGCGGAGGTCGGCGACGACATGGTGGGCGAAGACCCGACGGTCAACGCCCTGGAAGCGCGGATGGCCGAGCTGCTGGGGAAAGAGGCGGCCGTCTTCAACTGCTCGGGAACGCAGTCGAACCAGATGGCGGTGTGGACGCACTGCCGGTCGGGCGACGAACTGTTGATCGAGGCGACCGGACACATTGCCAACTACGAGGCAGGCGGTCCAGCGGCCCTGTCGGGCGTCAGCGTTCGCCGGATCGCGGGGGATTTCGGCCGGCTCGATATCGAACACCTGGAGGGGCAGCTCCGCCGGCCCGACCTCCATTTCCCCCCGACCCGGCTGCTGTGCCTCGAGAATTCGACCAATCTCGGCGGCGGCCGGACCTATCCGCTCGCGCAGCTCCAGCGCGTGGGAGACTGGGCCCGCTCGAACGGCCTGAAACTGCATCTCGATGGCGCCCGACTGTTCAATGCCGCGATGGCCCGGGGCGACTCACCGAAGCAACTTGCGGAGCCATTCGACACGGTTTCCGTCTGCTTCTCTAAGGGACTGGGCTGCCCGATGGGGTCGATCCTGATCGGCTCGAGCGAGGACATGGCCCGGGCGCGGCGCGCCCGCAAGCTCTTCGGCGGGGCGCTCCGGCAGGCGGGAATTCCGGCCGCGGCCTGTCTCTACGCGATCGAGCACCACATCCGCCGGCTGGCTGACGACCATGCCAATGCGAAACTGTTCGCCACGGAGATCTCGTCCATTCCCGGAATCCGGGTCGATGTGGCGGCGGTCGAAACGAATCTGGTGTTCTTCGAGGTCGACCCCACACGGGGGACGGCCGTTGAACTGGCGGAGGCCCTCCGTCAGCGGGGCGTCCTGCTTTACCCGGCCGGAGGTGTCGACCGGTTGAGGGCATGCACCCATCTGGACGTCGACCGCGAAGGAGTGCTGACCGCGGCAGCAGCCCTTCGTGCCTGCCTGGCAGCGGGGTTCAAGGGAATTGCCAACGCCCGGGGCGGGTATTGAGCAGCCCGGGCAGGCGTGTTTGCTCAGGATTCTTGAGGTCCAGGCGAGGCGGATCTCAGCATCAGCGCGGCCAGGTACCCGGCTTTGAATCCCGCATCAATATTCACGACGGCGACGTTCGCGGCGCAGCTGTTGAGCATGCCGAGCAGCGCGGTCAAACCGCCGAACGATGTTCCATAACCGACGCTGGTCGGGACGGCGATGACCGGGCAGGACAGCCAGCCGCCGACCACGCTGGGAAGTGCTCCTTCCATGCCGGCGACGACGATGACGACGCGGGCTTCGCTGAGGCGGTCGACCTGTTTCAATAGCCGCTGCGGGCCCGCCACGCCGACGTCGGTGATGAGGGCACATTCGGCGCCGGCCCAGGCGAGCGTTTCCAAAGCCTCCTCTGCGGCAGGGCGATCGCTGCTGCCGGCCGTCACGACGAGGACCGCCGGAGTCTTGTGTCCTTCAAGGCCGTCGCGAAGAGGTGTGACGGCCAGTCTGGAGGACGGGGACGTAAGACGAATCGTGCGGGCGACGGGGTGATGAACTGCGTGCGGAAAAGCTGCAAGGACGGCTTCAGCATGGGGAGCCGAGATGCGCGTGGCGAGACAGGCCTGTCCCGCGGCCTGCTGGGCGCGGAAGACCTCGATGATCTGTTCCGGGGTCTTGCCTTCGCCATAGACGACTTCGGGGTAACCGCAGCGGTCAGCGCGGGCGAGGTCGAGCGTGACGCCGGGGATCGATGAGTTCACGGGGTTCCGGCGAAGAAGACGCCGCCTTCAAAAGTCGCGAGGGATGCTGTTCATGCCATTCTAGCGGTCACCAATCGGATCCGCCGCAGGCCGTAGCAAAGTCCGCAGTTCGGGCAGAGAAGAGATGCGGCCGAATTATGTCGGGGAACGCTTCGGAATCGGGAGTCGGCACGTCATGATTCTCCGTTCCAGGTGTTCTCACAATCCGATTTCACAGGACCCAGGCTGACATGTCGCGCCCGCTTGTCGTTGTCACCGATTTCATTCGTGAGCCGCTCGACCATGAACGGCGGATCCTGGGGGACGTGGCGGACGTCGTGTCGGCCGACGCCATGAATGAAGACGACCTGATCGGCAAGGTGGAGAACGCCGATTGCCTGATGCTGTTTCACTTCATCTCAATCACGCGGAAAACGATCGAGCGATTGAAGAAGTGCAAGTTGATCGTTCGCTGTGGGGTGGGTTTCGATAACGTCGACCGCGTCTTCGCCCGGGAGCGCGGGATCGACGTCGCCAATGTTCCCGACTACGGGACCGAGGACGTCGCTGATTCGGCGATCGGGATGATGCTGACTCTCGTCCGCGGCATTCACTACATGAACAGCCGGACGCAGGCGGAGCAGGGGGAGTGGATCTACACCCAGGTGCAGCCGACTTACCGGCTCCGCGGGCAGACGTTCGGCATCATCGGCTGCGGACGAATCGGGACGGCGACGGCGCTGCGGGCCAAGGCGCTGGGGCTGCGGGTGATCTACTACGATCCGTACGTGCCGGATGGCCGCGACAAGGCTCTGGGGATCATTCGTGTCGAGTCACTGGAAGAGCTGTTTTCGCAATCGGACATCGTGAGCGTCCACTGCCCGCGGACTCCGGAGACTACGCACATCATCAACCGGGCGGCCATCGAACAGATGAAGCCGGGGGCCTATCTGGTCAATACGGCCCGCGGAGGCTGCGTCGACATCAATGCCGTTCTGTGGGGGATCGAAAGCGGGAAACTTCGGGGGGCGGGGATCGACGTGCTCGAAGTGGAGCCCCCGACCGGAGCGGAGCCGCTGATCAAGGCATGGCGCGATCCGAACCATCCGGCCCACCACCGGGTGATCATCAATCCGCACGCGGCGTTCTACAGCGAAGAAGGCTCGATCGACATGCGGGTCAAAGGAAGTGAGAACTGCCGGCGTGTGATTCTCGGGAACGCGCCTAGAAATGTGGTGAACTGAACCCGTTCCACGAAGGCGCCCGTTCCCACGGCACGATGATCCGAATCCATCACATCAATTGCGGGACGCTCCTCGTCCCGGGCTACCCGACCGTCGTCTGCCACTGCCTGCTGCTCGAGCATGCGGGTGGTCTCTTGCTCGTCGACTCCGGGATCGGCCTGGCCGACGTGCGCGATCCTGCCGGCCGACTCGGGCAGCCGCTGATCGATCTCGCGGGATTCCAGTTCCACGAAGCCGACACGGCCGTTCGGCGGATTGAGGCCCTTGGGCTGAATCCCCACGACGTGAAGCAGATCGTGCTCACGCACGCGGATCCCGATCATGCCGGTGGCCTGGCTGATTTTCCTGCGGCCGAGGTCCACATCAGCGAGGAAGAACTTTCGCAGGTGCAGGCGGGGCACTGGAGGTATGTGCCCAGACAGTTCGAGCATGGACCGAAGTGGAGGCCGCAGGGGCGATCCGATCGCCGCTGGTTCGGACTGGAATCGCGGCATTTATGGGGGGACGGGAACGCGGAAGTGCTGCTGATCCCACTTCCCGGACACACATCAGGACATTGCGGAGTGGCGATTGGGCAGGCTGATCGCTGGGTGCTGCATGTGGGTGACGCGTATTACCTGCGGGCGGAACTGGACACTCCCGATCACCCGGTTTCGGCGCTGGCGGCACAGCGGGCCGAGAACGATGAGCAGCGTCGCTCGAGCCTCGACGAACTGCGGCGGCTTGTTCGCGATCATGCCGACGTGATCGACCTTTGCGGCTATCACGACATTACGGAGCTTCCCGATCCGGCTCGGGTCGGATCGGAGCGGTGAGCGCATGAGAAAAGCCCGGGAGCGTGCTCCCGGGCTTTCTGTGCGAACGGCGTCAGGTCACTCCGGCAGGCGACCGCTGTTGACCTTCGGGAACTCGCCCGAGCAGGCCTTCATGAAGGCGACGAGGTCGGCCTTGTCCTGAACCGTCAGGTCGAGCTTCTTGACCTTGTCGCTCAGCCAGGGATTCGGGTGGCCTCCCTTGGCGTACCATTCGACAACTTCTTCCAGCGTCTTCTGACTGCCGTCGTGCATGTAGGGAGCACTGAACTCCACGTTGCGGATGGTCGGAGTCTTGAAGGCGCCTTTGTCCTTCTCGTCCTTGGAGATCTCGTAGCGGCCGAGATCGGGAATCTTCGCGTCCATTCCCACGCCGAGGTTGTGGTACTTCTCATCGGTGAAGTTGGCGCCGGCATGGCAGGCGGTGCAATTGGCCTTGTCGCTGAAGAAGAGGTCCATGCCGCGGCGGGCGCTCTCCGACATCGGATGGGCGTCGGCTTCCGCTTTCACCGACAGATACTTCTGATAGGTCTCGGGCGAGTCTTCCTTGAGTTCGTCGAGGTCTTCCTTCGTCTTGAAGTTGTCTGTGAACGGCTTCAGGGCGGCGGCGTAGTCGTAGGGGGACGGTCCGGTGACGATGGCGCGCTCGAACGAAGCGATGGCCTTCGCGACATTATCGATCGTCATCGACTTCGGACCGAAGACGGTCTCGAACTGCAGCTTGTAACCCTCGATTGCCGACAGGCAGGTCATACAGGCGTCATGGGTGTGCCCCATTTCGATCGGGTTGGCGATCGGGCCGACCGCCTGTTCTTCAAGCGTAGCGGCCCGGCCATCCCAGAACTGAACGCTCGAGAGGATGCGGTTGTAGCTGACTGGCGAATTGCGCCCGCCCATGAGGCCCTTGATGCCGATGCCAAACTGGGTGTTGGCGGCAAATCCGGTGGTGTGGCTGTGGCAGGTGGCGCAGCTGACAGTGCTGTCGACGGACAGGCGGGGATCGAAGTAGAGCTGGCGGCCGAGTTCGATTTTGGCCCGCGTCATCGGGTTTTCCTTGACGCCGGCGATCTGGGAAGCGGCCTGGGCGAGGCCGAAAGGGAGTGAAATCTCGAGCGTGTCGTTGACTCCGGGGGTCGCGAGCCAGGCCTTGATCTGGTCGGGAGTCAGGTCGCCGGCGCCGGGGATGCCCATCGTGAGCGAGGGATCCCCGAGAGTCACCTTCGTGGGGAGGGGCCTGACGGGCTCAGCGGCGAACGCGGCGGAAGCAGAAACGAGAAACACTCCCAGGAGCGTAGCTCGGAGCATGGCGGAAATTCCCTTCAGGCTGGTGAGTCGGGCAGGGGGAGGGAGGCGGGACAAACGCGGAGCACTGACCGGGCGAGCGAAGTGCAGTTCGCCGGATTCAGACGGCAGATCATAAGGGCGAGTCGAGCGTTTTCCATCTTCGGCCGTGGAAGGTGTCGGCCGACACGTGTGCGACCTGCCAGGCGTTGACTTCCAACGAGGATTGGAAGAACAGATTTGTTTTTTCTGGCAAGGGCTCCGGGCAATTGGAACGTCGTTGCGGGTAATCCCGCGCGTCGAACTCGAATGGCGGCGATTTTCTGGCGATGCGGATTTCCAACAGTAAGCAATTTGGCCAATTCGCCAAATGGCTCGTTGACGTTCGAAGAGAGCGCCCCATAAGTTTCCACGTTGCACGTGAATTTTCGAGGAATTCACGGCCTCCGCCCGGAGCGTCTCCCGGCGCCGTAGCGAGGTTGTCCATTGGTCACTGACTACTGAACGTTTCGTACTGTATTTTGCTGAAGGATTTCACGGTGTCAGGTCGCTCAAAGAGTCGTCAAAGGGGTTTCACGCTGATCGAGTTGCTGGTCGTGATCGCGATTATCGCAATTCTGATCGCTCTTCTTCTTCCTGCCGTCCAGCAGGCCCGCGAGGCCGCACGGCGAACTCAGTGCAAGAACAACCTGAAGCAGTTGGGGCTTGCGCTCCATAACTACCACGACGTGTTCAATACGTTCACGTACCGCCAGGGCGGCACGAACACGAACGATGCGGTGAACGGCAACTGGGGCCGCCTGAGCGGCGCCGTGAGCCTGCTGCCCTACATCGACCAGGGGCCGCTGTTCAACCAGATCAGCTCGCCCCTGACGATCGGCGCCACGACGTATCCGGCGAACGGGCCGGCGCCGTGGCAGGAGGCCTACACCCCCTGGAACGCGACCATTCCGGGCTTTATCTGTCCGTCGGACACGGCGCATGTGGCGAATAACCGGATCGGCAACATCAGCTACGTCTTCTGTGCGGGTGACAGCTCGACCGTGAACTCGACGAATCCCCGCGGTGTGTTCGGCCTGAACAGCCGGGCCAACTTCCGCGACTTCGCCGACGGCAGCAGCAACACGATCATGATGGCCGAGCGGATGTTCCCGACCTCGACCAACGACCTCGCGAACGTGGTCTACGCGACGAACTTCACGATCCCCAATGATTGCCGCGCGACGTTCAACAAGACGACGCGTCAGTATGTGACTGGCACGCCGAAACAGTCGACGGGTGATCGCTGGACGGACGGTGGAGCCGCGTTCAGTGCCTTCAACACGATCCTGCCGATCAACTCGCCTTCGTGTGCCCACAACAGCCACGAAGCCCAGAACGGGTTTTACTCGGCCGCGAGCCGTCACACCGGTGGCGCCCACGGTCTGATGGGCGACGGTTCGGTCCGCTTCATCAGCGAGAACATCGACACGGGCAACCTCTCGATCGATGCCGCGACGATCAACGGCCAGAGCCCATACGGGGTCTGGGGCGCGCTGGGCAGCAAGGCCGGCGGCGACCAGGTCGGCGAGTTCTAAGACGAAATCACTACCGAACGAGGGAGGGCCGAGCGCCCGGGTCCATGCCAACACGGATCCGGCTCCGGCCCTCCAGTTTTTGGTAACGACACATTCCCAAGACGGAAGCACTCACCATGTCTCGATTTTCTCTCTGTGCAGCCCTGGCCCTGATGGCCGGCTGCGGCGGCTCGGCGTCCGATCAGTGGACCAAGGACCGCCCGAAGACCTCTCCCGCGGAAGCCGTCGTCACGCATGACGGCCGAGGCATCGAAGGCGCCAGCGTGACGTTCGCGCCAGTTGGCCGTGACGGGACGGCCGCCTTCGGCCTGACCGATGCCGAAGGCAAGGTCGTTCTCAGCACTTTCGGGGACAAGGACGGCGCGGTGGCCGGCGACTACATGGTCACCGTGACGAAGAAGAGCGTCGACATCACGCCGAACCCGAAGGATCCGAACGGTCCGCCGTTGAAGTCGGTGGAGAAGTCTTTGATCCCGGCGCGCTATTCGAGCTCGGGGACGAGCCAGCTGAAGGCGACGATCAAGGATGGCGGCGAGAACAAGTTCACCTTCGATCTGAAGGGTTGATTCGCGACCGGTTCTGCGGTCGCGTGAACAACCACGCCGGAAAAAACCACGGATTGCACGGATCAAACGGATGAGCGGCGATGGCCGTCATCCGTTCTTTCCGTGTGATCCGTGGTTCCTTTTGTAAATGGCACGCGCGGCCTGCCAGCGAACCGGGTCAGTCTTCCGGTGCACTGCCGTCGTCGCACATCTTGACGATCCGCGGATCGAAGCGCGCGATCGGGGCGACGAGATCGGACTGGGCTGCCATAACGGAGTGGATGTCCTTGTAAACGAAGGGAACCTCATCCGCGCCGGCGGAGAGAACGCGGACTCCTTTCGTCGCGAGGTCGTTCTGCACCGCGCGGAACCGGTAGGAATCGCGGGCCTTCTTTCGCGACATGACGCGGCCTGCGCCGTGTGACGCGGACCAGAGCGATTCCGGGTTTCCTTTTCCGCGCACGACGAACGCCGGAGTTGCCATCGACCCTGGGATGACCCCGAGGACTCCGGGACCGGCTGGCGTCGCTCCCTTGCGGTGCACAACGACTTCCTTTCCTCCGTGGCATTCCTTCCACGCGAAATTGTGGTGGTTTTCGACGCCCGCAATGATCTCTGCTCCGATGAGCCGGCTCACATTGCGGTGGATCACGTCGTGATTGGCGGCCGCGTAGTCACCCATGAGGTTCATGGCGGCCCAGTATTCCGCTCCGGCCTGGGAATCGAGATCGAGCCAGGCGAGATGCTTGAGTTCGGCGTGTCGCGGCGGGAGTTTCGACATCGCCAGGCTGCTGTACTGCGAACAGACGGCATGACCGGGTCCGCGGCTTCCGCTGTGGCTGAGGAGCGCAACGTACTGCCCGGGCTTCAGGCCGAGCTCCTCTTCGTCGAGGGTGAGCAGGCCGTACTCGACGAAGTGGTTGCCCGACCCGGAGGTGCCGAGTTGCTTCCACGCCTTGTCCTTGGACTCGCGGGTCACGCGCGTGATGCTCCAGTCCTGGTCGAGGACCGGGTGCATCTGCTTGCGTTCCCAGCCGACGCCGGTTCCGAACCTCGTTCCATCCTCGAGAGACTTCCTGAAGACGTGGAACATCTGTTCGTTGTCGAGCGACTCGGCCGGGAGGTCGAG
Source organism: Caulifigura coniformis (assembly GCF_007745175.1). GTDB lineage: Bacteria > Planctomycetota > Planctomycetia > Planctomycetales > Planctomycetaceae > Caulifigura > Caulifigura coniformis. The sequence goes on from NZ_CP036271.1 coordinate 2,589,164, forward strand.
AACGGACATCTTCATGCGGCAGGCAATGTCGACGCCGACGGCGTAGGGGCAGACGGCGTTTTCGAGCGCAAGCACACCGCCGATCGGCAGTCCGTAACCGACATGCGCATCAGGCATGAGGGCCGCTCCGACGGCATTGGGAAGCGAACAGGCGTTGCGCATCTGGGCGTGGGACTGCTCGTCGATGCCATCTGCGCCCCAGGTGCGATAAGTGATGGGCTCACGAGGTTCGTACTTGCCGACGGAGGCAATTTCGGTCGCCAGGGCGCCGAAGACGGGATCGCCCAGATAGTTCGCCGGCTGGTCTACGACATCAGGGATGCGCTTGAGGGCGTCTTTCGGCTTCAAGGCTCCGCGCTCGACCGACTGCGAGATCGCTTCGATCGCGAGCGGGACGCACTCCTCGGGCACGCCGAGCTGCATCAGGTCCTTCTTGTTCACGGCACGTTTCCCGAGCGCGGCCAGGGGGATGAAGAATTCGAGTCTATTCGGGACACGCCGACCCCGACAGAAGTTCTCCCGAATGTGTATGACTTTCCCGGGAAGCGTGTTGCGCCGGTCGCCGCGAGATCTTCACGGGGACTTCATCAGTCACTCATCTTGCGGGCTTACTGTCCGCCAGCACATTGGACCTGAGCTGCCGCGCCCTACGGATTTCCTCGCGTTCAACACGTTCGGCCTCCCTGACGCGATCTCGCCGGGGGTAAACTGTGGCCGTGAAGGTTGACTGCTTTCAGGTACCGAGTGCTCGCGAGTTTCAGGTTCCTTGCAAGAAAGAGTCATGCCATGAAGCCCACCCAGGCGCTGTTGGCCGGCCTGCGTCGCAGGCCGGCATTCACGCTCATCGAACTGCTGGTCGTGATTGCCATTATCGCGATCCTGATCGCGCTGCTGCTGCCGGCGGTGCAGCAGGCGCGCGAGGCGGCCCGCCGGACGCAGTGCCGCAACAACATGAAGCAGCTGGGACTGGCGCTGCATAACTACGAATCGACCTTCGGAGTGTTTCCGGCCGGGCGAAGCGGCACGGCCGGAGGCTCGGCCGTCGCCAACACCGAGTACCTGTCGGGGCTGGTCTACCTCTTGCCGTTCCTCGAGCAGAACCCGGTCTACAACAGCATCGGTTCGACGATCACCGGTGCTCCCATGGGGCCGGCTCCGTGGATCGAGACGTTCGCTCCGTGGCAGAACAAGATCCCCGCGTTTCTTTGCGCATCGCAGGGGAGCCACCTGGTCGACGCCGGCGGATATCAGCAGAGGGCCGGCCGGACCGCCTATGCATTCAACATCGGTGACAGCACGACACAGGGGCCGAATTACCGCGGAATGTTCGGCAAACATTCTTATGCAAAGATCAGCGCGGTGACGGACGGGACTTCGAACACGCTGCTGATGGCGGAACGCCGCTGGCCGGTGACGGCGGGCGACATCGGTCACACGGCGCTGAATCGCGGATCCGCTCTGGTCGGGATGCCGACGGACTGCCGGTCGACCGTCGGGGCCAATCGCAGGTACATCGTTCCGGCGACGAACCAGGGGGCGTGGGCGGGCCGCGGATGGGCCGATGGACAGCCGGGCATCACGAACTTTTCGACCGTCCTCCCGCCGAATTCACCATCATGCTATCCGGGAACGAGCGCGGGATCGGACGGGATCTCTTCGGCGGGCAGCATGCATGTCGGAGGCTGCACCGTGTTGCTGGCCGATGGATCTTCACGGTTCATCAGCGAGAACATCGATGCGGGGAACCAGGGGGTGAGCGCGACGTGGTCCTCCGCGATGCCGGCAGCGAGCGCGTATGGCATCTGGGGAGCCCTCGGGACGCGAAGCGGCGGGGAGACGACGGGAGAGTTCTAAAGCCGGCCGCGCGGCATCGCGTCCTCAGTTCCGACTCCAGCCATCGTAAACGACGGCGGGAGTCGGCGTTGTCTCTCTCCTTTCGCTTGAAGGCTCTCGCCATGACGACTGAATCCCGCTTTCCGACTGGTCCGCTGCTCGTGACGCTGGCCATCCTGGTTGCGCTGGGGTGCTCGGCCAGGGACCGCTGGCAGGAAGGGCGGCCGCCCGTGGTGCCGGCGAGCGGCGTTGTGCTGCACGACGGAGCGCCGTTGGCGGGCGCCAATGTGGTCTTTCTTCCCAAAGGGGGGACGCACACGGCCTTTGGAACGACTGATCCCGATGGTCGGTTCCAGTTGACGACGTTCGATTCCGGCGACGGCGCAGTGGCAGGCGAGTACGACGTGACGGTCACGCATCTGGTCATCGAGAACGACGCTGACCCGCGTGATCCCGAGCATCTTCCGCCGCTCCACCATGCGGAATACTCGCTGATTCCCGAGCACTACTACGACCGCGCGAAGTCGGGGCTCACGGCATCCGTGCCGGCCGAGGGAACTGAGACGCTCGAGATCACGCTGAGCGGGAAACCGACGGGGAAGTTTGATAAAGGTAAGCCGAAGTATCGCACGATGTGACAATCGTGCGGGTTGAGTCGCTCATTCCCCGAGGTTGCCCATGCGCGCTGTGATGCTTCACGCCTGCACGATGTTTGTCCTGTTGCTCGGCGCGTGCACGGCGCGCGGAGCCGACAGGCCGAATGTGGTGTTCATCCTCGCAGATGACCTGGGCTACGGAGACCTCGGATGCTTCGGCCAGAAGCTGATCCAGACTCCCAACATCGACCGGCTGGCGAGTGAGGGGATGCGGTTCACGCAGGCGTACGCTGGGGCGACGGTGTGTGCGCCGTCTCGATGCTCGCTGATGACCGGTCTGCATAACGGCCACGCTCCGGTGCGAGGCAACCAGGAAGTGAAGCCGGAAGGGCAGATGCCCATGCCTGCGGACACCGTCACGCTGGCGCATGTGATGAAGCAGGCGGGATACCGGACGGGACTCATCGGCAAATGGGGGCTGGGGCATCCCGGCTCAGAAAGCACGCCGGACAAGATGGGGTTCGATTATTTCTTCGGCTACAACTGCCAGCGCGAGGCGCATGAGTACTACCCGCAACATCTGTGGCGGAACACCGAAAAGGTGATGCTCAACGGCGAGAAGTACTCGCACGACCTGATGGCCGACGACGCTCTGAAGTTCGTTCGTGACAGCAAGGACTCACCGTTCTTCCTGTACCTGGCGTTCACGATTCCACACTCCAAGCTGCAGGTTCCGGAACTCGGGGTGTATGCCGATCGCGACTGGCCGGAGAACCTGAAGAAGCTGGCGGCGATGGTGACGCGGATGGACAGTGACGTCGGCCGTCTGATGACGCTGCTGAAGGAGTTGAAGATCGACGAGAAGACGCTCGTGTTCTTCGCGAGCGACAATGGAGCAGCGTATCGCGACGAATTGTTCGACCACTCGGGGCCGTTGCGGGGTTTCAAACGCGACATGTACGAGGGAGGAATTCGGACGCCGGCGATTGCGCGGTGGCCGGGACGGATCAAGGCGGGCGTCGTGAGCGAGCAGGTGTGGAGCTTCTACGACGTGCTGCCGACGCTGGCCGATCTGGTGAGCGCGCCAGCTCCAAAGGGCATCGACGGCATTTCCATCCTGCCGGCGCTCGTTGACGGGAAAACGATCGAGCATCCTCCGCTGTACTGGGAGTTCCACGAGTTCGGGTTCGACCAGGCGGCCCGGATGGGGAACTGGAAGGTCGTCAAGAAGGGAAAAGACGGGGCAATCGAGCTCTATGACCTCTCGACGGATCCGGGGGAGGAGCAGGACATCGCCAGCGCCCAGCCGGATATTGTCAGCCGGTTTGCGGAGTTCCTGAAAACCGCCCGGACCGATTCTCCCGCCTGGCCGATCAAAGCCGGGGGCCGGAAGCGGCGATGAGCGGGACGTTGCTCATCGCTGATGGACGATGCGCCCGCCGACGATCGTGGTTTCGACCTTCAGCGTTCCCAGGTCGTCGCCCGGCGTGGTGAGCGGGCTGGCCGAGAGGATGACAAGATCCGCCAGTTTGCCAGGTTCGATGGAGCCTTTCTCCTGTTCTTCAAAGGCTCCATACGCGGCATCAATGGTGTAACTGCGCAGGGCTTCGAGGGGCGTGAGGCATTGCTCGGGGAAGAACTGCTTTCCATCGCCCATGCGGCGCGTGACGGCCGAGCGGAGACAAAGCAGTGGATTGACATCCTCGACGGGGACATCGGTGCCGTTGATCAGGAGGGCCCCGCTGTCGACGACGCTCCGCCAGGCGTAGGCTCCGACGCGAGCCCGTTCTTCGCCGAGGCGGGTGACCACGAACGGACCATCGGACGTGGCGTGGTTGGCCTGCATCGATGCGATCACGCCCAGCTCGGAGAGCCGCGGAATATCGGCCGGATCGATATGTTGGAGGTGCTCGATGCGCCAGCGGCGATCCTTTCCATTCATTCCCCGGAGGACTCGTTCATAAATGTCGAGCACTTCGCGGATCGCCTGGTCGCCGATGGCGTGAGTGCAGAGCTGGTAGTCATATTTTGCCGCCAGTTGGGCCGTCTGCTCGATGCGACCGAGGGAATGAATGCGGAGGCCCGTGCTGGCAGGAAGGTCGACGTAGGGCTTCAGAAGCAGTGCGCCGTGGGACCCGAGGGCGCCGTCCGCCATGCACTTGATCGCCCGCACGCTGAGATGACCGTCCGCGGCGCCGATGGTTCGGGCGGCTTCCATGCGCCGGGCAAGGGTTTCGGGCGTGGCGGAGAGCATGACGAAGAGCCGCAGTCCGAGCTTGCCTTCGTCCGCGAGTTGGCGAAACAGGTCGACCTCCGAGAACGGTGAGCCGGCGTCCTGGAAGCTGGTGACGCCCTTGGACAGGCATTCCTGGATGGCGACTTCAGCGGCGTGACGGTCATCGGCGTCTCGCTCGGCCGCGGTGCGGCGGGCCTGCCAGCGGCCATGTGCTGCGTGGACCGCGCTCGAGGCGGTTTCGCGGAGGACGCCGGTCAACCTGTTCTGGGCATCGCGGAGGAATTCTCCTCCGGCGGGGGGCGTCGATTCGTCGTTGATCCCCGCCGCCTTGAGGCCTTCGGCATTGGCGATTGCCATGTGGCCGGTGCCATGAGTCAGGAGGACAGGGTTATCGGGAGTGGCGGCGTTGAGAATCGCGTTCGTGGGATAGCGGCTGCCGTCGGCCTGCGGCGGCGTGGTCCAATGCTCCTGATGCCAGCCGCGCCCGATGATCCAGTCTCCTTTCCGGACGGACTTCGCGCGTTCGGCGACGCGCGCGACGCATTCCTCCCACGACTGGCAGCCGGAAAGGTCGACATCAATCCGCTGCTGGCCCAGGGAGAGGAGATGGCCGTGGCATTCAATGAATCCGGGAGTGACGACGCGGCCGGTCAGTTCGATGGTCTTCGTCTGCGGTCCCACAAGCGGGGCGATTGCCGCGTTGGTTCCGACGGCGACGATGCGACCTTTGGAGACAGCGAGAGCCTCGGCCTGGCGGTTGACCGCGTCGCAGGTGATGACGATTCCGCCACGGAGGACGAGATCGGCCGGTTCTGCGGCGACGGTGGTCGCTGCGGTTGCGAGGGGGATGACGAGGAGGAGAATGCGTGAGAGCATGTGAGTCGTGGACAGGCTGTTCGCGGCGCCGGTGGATCGGGATGCGAGTTGCCTGAGGGAGCGCCCGGCAGTCCTCGCGAAGCGAGAGCTTACCAGAGCGTTGAGACGAATGTGTGGCGTGGCAGGAAGTCGTTTGAGTCTGGAGATTGCCCGCATTCGCGCACGGCCCCAACGGCGGTGGCACGCAGTTGTGGTGCGTCAGAGTGGCCTGTGAAGGAACTTCGATGAACAAGGCTTTCGTGCGGGAGCCCGATTTTGAGCGGCACACCTACTGCCCGCGCTGCGGAACGATCACCCTGCACGTCTGGGCCGGGCCGCTGGACCGCCATGTGCGGGCCGAATCACGGGGAAAGCTGGCCGACGACGGCTGGTACTGCCCGAATGCTCGGTGCGACGTCGCCTATTTTCAGCCGGATGGTGCGATCATCGAAGTGAGCGAACTCACCGGTGAGGTCTATCCGTATGACCTCGATGCGCCGATCTGCGCCTGTTTCGGTCTGACATACGATGATGTGGCTGCCGATGCGGAGAGTGAGTCTCCCGTGCGGCTGCGGGACGTGCTGGCGAAGTCGAAGACACCCGCGGCCAGGTGCGCGGCCCTGGCGGTGGATGGGCGCTGCTGCCTGCCGGTTGCTCAGGAGCTTTACATGCGGCTGAAGGCGAAGGGGTGAGCCGCACGACTGTAAGTCCTCAGCATTGGCGCACGTCCTGAACGTTCGTGGCATGTTCGGCTTCGTCAGTTGACGGGCACGTCCGGTTCCAGGATCTCCAGCGCAACAGAGTAGGCATGTGACGCGAGATCGACGCCCATCGAGAATCTCATTTCGAGGTCGTGGGATTCACGGTCCCTGACGGCCGCCGAGATGTCGAAAAGTTGCCGATCGTTCGTCGGCGCGGAGGGGGCGAGCCGCTGGCCGTTGAGAGTGACCTCGTCCAGCGGCCACTCCTTGGGTACGGAAATGGCGACGCGGGTCGTCGTGCTCAGGCCGGTTGGCCGGTGAAACCTGCGAAGGAGCGAGACAGATCCCGTTCGTGCCAGGCGTCCGAGTTCGTCCCAATCACGAGGCAGATGAACGCGTCGGGATTCGTGTTGGCCGTCGCGATCGATCTCGGCAGTCCACGGGCCGTGAATTCGAATGAGATGCATGGGATCGCGTGGAGTGTCAGAATCAGGCCGGGGGAGTGTTCACCATAGTGGCCTGGCGGGCGAAGGCGGATGTCGAACTCTCGCGTTGTCGGAAAACGGGCGCATCGTGGAAGACGCAACCGGGCGCGGACGGCCCTGCTGCTGGCGCTATTCGTCTGGGGCGTCTTCGCGGTCTGGCGAGGCTTCCCCCGCTTCGATTCACGCCTCGTAGGCCGATGGGAGATTCGCGACCTCGGCCGGACCGCGTCCGTCATCACATTCCACGAGGGAGGCTTTGGCCAGCGGGGAAACGAACATGGCCACCGGGAGTTCCGCTGGTGGACGTGCGGGAACCGGCTGTTAATGCATCCGAATCACGTCAGCCGGTCGGCCAATTATCAGGCCGTTGCGGAATACGCGCTCCGGGCGGCCTGCTTTCTGGGGCCGCCGGCGGAGGTCTCGGAATTCAAGATCGTCCGCATTGAGGCGGATGAGGCGCGATTCGACCGCCGGACATGGTCGGGGGGGATCGTTACCGAGACCCTGGTGTTGCATCGCTGACGGGCTTGCCGGCCTTCTCGCCGGGAGCTCCCTTCGCTTTGTCGTGATCTTCGAGAGTGATGGCGATGCAGAACGGAGCAGCCACTGATGCACTTTTGCGCCCGACGAAATCGATCGTCTTGATCGTCTTTTCCGGGTACGGATTGTCCCAGACCGACGAGTAGACCCTGACCCCCGCGACAGTCTGGTCCGAGTAGTCGTTCTCACCCGCCCACGCGACCTGCCCCAGGCTCGGTGGCTCGCTGTCGCCTTCGACATACCACCAGTCGCGGACGTCGCGGCCGTAAATCAGTGGAATGCTCGAAGTCGCACCGTCCTCATAATGAACGATGTATTCGCCGATCTGGGTCTCGTCCTTCACGACCACCTCCGGCGGAACGTCCGTCTTTCCATGACCGCCATAGCAGGTGGAATGCAGGAGATGGATCCGGCCGCAGGTCCGATTGACCGGAATGCCGTCGATGCGGTCCGGAAACTTCTCCAGGATTTTGCCGCCAAGCTGCAGCACTCCCTCCCCGACCTCGAACACGACATCGTTGAACGTCTGAGTTCCCTTCGGCAGTCGGGAGAGGTGGTTTCCCGGCCCCATGCGTCCGAAACCGTCGTCCAGCTTCTGGTTGGACTGTTTCGAGAGGTCGACGGAATGCATTTCGCCCGCCCGAAGCCCCGCCTGTGAACACACCGCAAGAAGCATCGCCGCTGCAAGAATCCGTCGCATGACTCGACTCCGTTCCGGCCCTGTTGAAGAACACCCGATTGACAGTATCGACTCCCGGAAGCAGGCGAAAGCGGGCTGCGCGAAGCCGGCGAACCTGATAGAGTGCGGCTCCGATTGAACCTCCGATTTTCACCCCGCGCCGCTGAACATGTCGAACACCATCACTGCCGCTACGCTGGATGATCTTGCGAAGTACGACACTCCCACGATCTGCAACGCGATCGAACTGTTCGATGTTCGACCGCGGAACGTGGGGTACATGGACAAGCGGATCGAATGCTGCTTCCCGAAGATGCCGCCGATGGTCGGGTTTGCCTCGACGGCGACGTTTCGCAGTTTGGCGCTGCCGCGCAAGCAGGGGGACGCCTACGCTTCACTCTCACAGCAGGTGGAAAGGTTCGCCGAGTTGCCCGGTCCCGCCGTCGTCGTCTTCCAGGACCTCGACAGCCCCTGCGTCTCCGCGACGTTCGGCGAAGTGATGTGCTCGATCTACAAGGGCTTCGGCGCGAAGGGGATCATCACCTCCGGAGCCGGCCGCGATCTTGACCAGGTCGAAGCCATTGGCTTCCAGGCCTTCACTGACGGAACGATCTGCTCGCACGGCTACTGCCACACGCTCGCACTGCATGTGCCGATCACAGTCGGCGGCGTCGCGATTGAACCCGGCGATCTCCTCCATGGCGACCGCAACGGCGTGTCGACGATCCCCCTCGACATCGCCAGCGAAGTCCCGCAGGTCTCCAAGGAACTGATGGACGCCGAGCAGGTCGTCCTCGACTACGTCCGCGGCGCCTCGCCGAACGCGAAAGGCCTGGAAGGCGCCCGAAAAGAATGCGCCGCCATGATGGCCGCCATCAATAAGCGCGTCACCCGGAAGAAGTAGAACTTGGTGTTCAGCCGTAGGAACTGTCCATGCCGCGAATCCTTATTGAAGGCGGTGCTGCAGTTTTCAATGGCGACACGCAAGTGACCGACCCTTTGGTGCTACGGTCACTTGCCGGCATCGAGTACGATGAGGAGCGATTCACTGACTACATCGGCGGACCGCCCGAGGAAAACGAATTGGCAACAGTGCTCGATGCCGGTGGCACAATCAAGTTTGACTATCGTGATGGCGAAGACGTGCTGGTTGCGATAACGGAGTATCGGAGTCATCGACCACTTTCGGATGCGGAACTCCGGCTTCTCGTGGAGTACACGATGGGACAGTGGTCTGACGGAATCGGGGAGAACTGGACCTGCGAAAGTGCCGGCAAATGTGGCTACACAATCATGTGCCTCACTCCGGGAGACGGCGTTGTTCCAGTCGTCAAGATTGTCAATGAGTAGTCGGGCCCTGTGAGCCGGCCCCTGCAACGAGACATTGCCTGGCAGCCCCGCGATCACATCCGCAACCAACACAATCTTTTGGCGACGCCCATTCCGTACGAAGCAGTGCGGACGAATCGGGCTAAAGTCTCTACTTCCGCGGTCTCTCCTCTGACTTCTCTGCGGTGGGATCTCTTACGCTTTTTCGGCCAGCCCAGCATTCGCATCAAACCAAACTGGCGGACCACTCCAAGCTTCCGTTAAAATTGCCAGATTCGCGTTTTGGTTCGTACGGATTCGTTGACGATTCTCCGCCCCCAGCAAGTCGCTTGGTCGGAAATCGAGATGACGCGCCGCTGACGGGCGAGTCTTGGAGGACTGTGTGTCGCTGGCTCAGGTGTTGCAGGCAAAATTCCGGGGAGACGTCCGCTTTCGTGGCCAGGCGTATCTTCAGGCAGAACGCGTCGCCGTGACGCGAGTGACGTCCGACCATCTCTACGCCGTTGTCCGGGACGGCGTCGAGTACCAGACGCAGCTCAGCCGTGTGAACGGCGAGATGAAGATGTTCTGCACGTGCGTGGGGGAAGGGCAGACCCGCGATCCCGCGTGTAAGCATCTGTGGGCGACCGTCCTGGCGGTCGACACCGGGAGCTATCTGACGGCCACCGCCCGCGTCGGGCATATTCCTCCGTTTGCGGCGGAATCGGCTTCGACGTTCGTGATGTCGCCTCTCGAGGAAGAGGAGGAAGGCGGGGGAGACGTCTTCCAGCCCCGCGCCCGTCGCGAGAACGGTGTCGCTGTCGCCACGCCGACGGCGACAAAACTGCGGGCTCCGAAAAAAGACTGGGAACAAAAGCTGGACGTGATTCGCGAGGCCCACGAGCCAGGCGCCGTCGCCCGCACCACGGAGAGTCGTGAGCAGGAGATTTTCTTCGAGATCGATCTCACGGAGAGCCGATCGGGCAAGCGGCTGATCGTGCAGACCTCGCAGCGGCAGCGCCGCGCCAATGGCCAGTGGGGGAAACTGAAGCCGCTGAAGCTGCGTCCTGGCAAGTTCGAGGACATCGAGCATGCGGACGACCGGAAGATCCTGGCCTACCTGGCGGGCGGAACACCCGAACGGACGAACTGGTACGCCCAGCAGGCGGAATTCCAGACGTCGGTGTTTCGTTACACGCTGCCCCACGAACTGGCGCTGTTGCTGCTGCCGATGATGTGCGCGACCGGACGGGTCCGCATCGCCGGCGAGAGCGAAAGCGACGGACAGGCCGTCACCTGGGACACGGGGCCGTCGTGGTCGCTGTGCCTGGCGCTGCGCTCGGCGGAGATGGGCGAGACCTGGCGACTGACGGGCGAATTGCGCCGCGGACAGGAATCGCTGCCGCTGGCCAAGGCCTCGCTGCTCCTTCCGGGTGGCCTGGCGCTGATCGACCACAAGCTGTCGACGTTCGACGACTTTGGCGCGTTCGAATGGATTGAGACCGTCAACCAGGAGAACGGGCTGGAAGTCGCCGGGGGCGAGCAGCAGGAACTGGTCGACCGGCTGCTCGACATGCCGGCGCTTCCCGAACTCGATCTTCCGATGGACCTGCGCCTGGAAGAAATCCGCGTCAGGCCGACGCCGATGGTCCTGCTGAAATCTCCCAAGGTTCGCGGCTGGAAACATGACCGGCTTCAGGGAGCCGTGCAGTTCGACTACGACGGCGCGGTCGTCAACGGCGGGAGCACGCAGTGGGCGATCGTGCAGCGCGAGCGCGGCGTGTGCATCCTGCGCGACCGCGAGTTTGAAGCGGCGGCGTGGTCACAACTGCAGGCGGCCGGGTTCCGACGCCTGCTCGACCGCTTGCGCGGAGAATCGGACATTGAGATCAGCGTGTCCGACCTGGGCCGGGCGGTGCGGGCGCTGGTGGAATCGAAGTGGCAGGTGAGAGCGGACGGAAATCCCGTCCGACAGCCCGGGCCGATGGCCTTCCGCGTCGAATCGAGCGTCGACTGGTTCGAGCTCTCGGCGAAGATCGACTTCGACGGCCGGACGGCGGCGTTTCCGGAACTGCTCTCCGCGCTGGCACGCGGAGACAGCACCATCCGGCTGGACGACGGATCGCTCGGCATCCTGCCCGAGGAATGGCTGAAGCAATACGGATGGCTGTCGAGCCTGGCGACCGCGGACGACGACGCGCTGAAGTTCTCGGCGTCGCAGGTCGGGCTGATCGACGCCCTGCTCGCAGGCGAGCAGATTGTGGAACTTGATGCGGGCTTCCAGCACGTTCGCGACCGACTGCAGAATTTCCAGGGCGTCGACGCGGACTTCGAGCCGGTCGGATTCCACGGCGAACTCCGGCCGTACCAGCGTGAAGGCGTCGGCTGGCTGAAGTTCCTGCAGGAGTTCCGATTCGGCGGATGTCTCGCGGACGACATGGGTCTCGGAAAGACCATTCAGCTCCTCGCGCTTCTGCAGGAGCGGAAGCGGCTGCGTGACAAGCACCTGCCGTCGCTGGTCGTCGTTCCGAAGTCGCTCCTGTTCAACTGGGTCCAGGAAATCCAGCGGTTCACGCCGGAAATGACCCACGTGGAATACACCGGCCTGGAACGGGCGGCGATGCGCGACAGCCTGGCGACGCACGACATCATCCTGACGACCTACGGAACCCTGCGGCGCGACGTGGGCATCCTGAAGGACATCGTGTTCGACTACTCGGTGCTCGACGAAGCGCAGACGATCAAGAATGCGGCGTCGCAGGTGGCGAAGGCATCGCGGCTGATCAAGGCGCAGCACCGCCTGGCGCTTTCCGGTACGCCGATCGAAAACCACCTGGGCGACCTGTGGTCGATCTTCGAGTACCTGAATCCCGGCATGCTGGGACGCAGCTCGGCGTTCAAGATGCAGACCTCCGACGCCTCGGACGAACAGTCGCGGAGGGTCCTCGCGCGGGGACTCAAGCCGTTCGTCCTGCGGCGAACGAAAATGCAGGTGGCCGCGGAACTTCCCGAGAAGATGGAAGAGACGATCTTCTGTCAGATGGGCAAGCGGCAGACGCGGCTGTACCACGAACTGCGCGATCACTATCGCAGCTCGCTGCTCGGCCTCGTGAAGGAGCAGGGACTTGGCAAGTCGAAGCTGCACGTTCTCGAAGCGCTGCTCCGGTTGCGTCAGGCGGCGTGTCACCCGGCGCTGCTCGAACGAGAATCGTCCGAAGAGGCGTTCGCGAAGCTCGATGTCCTGATCCCCCACCTCGACGAACTGATCCAGGAAGGCCACAAGTCGCTCGTGTTCTCGCAGTTCACGAGCATGCTGGCGATCGTCCGGCAGCACCTGGACAAGAAGGGGATCCGCTATGCCTACCTCGACGGCCAGACCAAGAAACGGAAGCAGGTGGTCGACGAGTTCCAGGACGATCCCAACTGCCCCGTGTTCCTGATCAGTCTCAAGGCGGGCGGTTTGGGTCTCAACCTGACGGCGGCGGAATACGTGTTCCTGCTCGATCCCTGGTGGAACCCGGCCGTCGAGGCGCAGGCCATCGACCGGGCTCACCGCGTCGGACAGACGAAACGGGTGTTCGCCTACCGCCTCATCTGCAAGGACACGGTGGAAGAAAAGATCCTGGAACTGCAGAAGAAGAAACGCGAACTGGCGGACGCCATCCTCGAAGCCGACGGCGGCCTGATGAAGGACCTGACGGCAGAAGACCTGGAACTGCTGCTCAGCTGATCTCCGGCGGCCTGTCACAGGAATCCAAAGAAAAAGCCCGGCGTCTTCAACACGCCGGGCTTTTTCTGATGGTCAGGCGTTGGAACCGCGCTGCAGTTCGGGGATGGGCTTGCCGTGGTCGACGATCGGCGTCGGCCGGCCGGCGAAATCCTTGATCATCGTTGCCGGATCGATTCCCAGGTGATTGTAGATCGTCGCGAGGAAGTCGCCCGGCCCGCAGTGACGCTCCACGACGTCTTCGCCGCGGGAATCGGTCGCTCCGATGACGCGGCCAGGAACGATCCCGCCGCCGGCCCAGATGTTGGAGAACGCCCGCGGCCAGTGATCGCGCCCCGGCTGGACGGTTCCCGCCGCGGCGCTGGCGTCTCCGGCGCCGGTGCTCGGAGAGTATTCGATCTTCGGCGTGCGGCCGAACTCTCCGGTGACGACGACCAGCACCCGCTGATCGAGCCCGCGTTCGTAGATGTCTTCAATAAGCGCCGTGACGGCCTGGTCATAGGCGGCGGCCCGAAACCTGAGGGCATCGAACACGTGGTGGTTGACGGCGTGGTCGTCCCAGTTGTGAACACGCCCGCACAGGCGTCCGTTGAGGCTCGTGGTGAGGACGTCGACCCCGGCCTCGATCAGTCGCCGGGCCATGAGCAGCTGTTGGCCCCAGGTGTTGCGTCCGTAGCGATCGCGGGTTCGGTCGTCTTCCTTCGTGAGGTCAAACGCTTCCTTCGTCTGAGGGTTGGTGAGCAGCGTCATCGCCTGCGTTTCGAAGTCATCGAGAGCCGAGAGCTCGCGCTGCTGGTCGAACGTGCGCTCGAGTGTGTCGAGCGTCTGTCGGAGGGAAATCCGCCGGTCGAGGCGGCGAACTTCACCGAGGTTCGAGAGTCCGATATTGGGGACCGTGAAGTTCGGCTGGTTCGGATCACCGGAGACGGTGAACGGCGAGTAGGCATCGCCCAGGTAGGCCGGCCCGTTGTATTCGAGTGGCGGGTTGACGCCGACATACCGCGGCAATGGCGACTCGCGGGGGCCATCCTGCGACCGCAGGTAGTTGGCGACCGTCATCCAGTCGGGATAGCGCGGCTTGGGCTTGTCGCGGGTGTCGGGGTCGCCAGAGAGGAGCTGCATCGAGCCGGCGGGGTGGCCGGCGGCGGTCTGCCGCATTGAGCGGAGGACGACGAATTTGTCGGCGATGGCGGCCTGGCGCGGAAGGAGTTCCGTGAACCTTAGGCCCGGGACCTTCGTGTCGATCGTCGAGAACGGGCCGCGATACTCGGCCGCGGCCTTCGGCTTGGGGTCGTAGGTGTCGATATGCGAGCACCCGCCCGGCTTCCAGACCATGATGACGGCGGTCTTCTCGCGGTTCGTCGGCGTGCCTGCCTGCGCCTGCAGGCGGAGGATTCCGGGGAGACTGAGGCTGGCAAAGCCGGCCAGGCCCGCTCGAAGAAAACCGCGACGGCTACCGACGCCGAAGTCCCAGGGGCCGGTGCAGGCCAACGGGTGGGGAATGTGGGAATGGCTCATTTCGACTCCGCAGGTGTCACCCGAATCGAGATCGGTTCCGTGACCAGAATGTCGGCAATGTCTTTGGGCTGGGCGGCCGCTGTCACCTTTTTGAGTTGCTCGTTGGCTGCGGCGAGGGCGGCGGCGGCTCCCTTTTTCTTTTCGGCGAGTTCCGTGGCAGACTTTTCGGCATCAGGCTTCTGTTCAGCGTTTGCCGCGGCGGCGGCCTCGGTCGCCTTCTTCAACTCCCCGTCGATGGTCTGGAGGTCCTGCTCCGCTTTAGTCCTGGCAAGTTCCGCAATCGGGACGGCCTCAGGATTCAACCGGAATTTCGTAACGGCTCCTCCCAGAAACGCGAGGGTGTAGTCGCCGGGGGGCGTCTTGAGGGTGGCGGTGTCGATGACGGCCTCCGCCTTTTCCTCGGCGAACACCACTTTCAGTGGGGGAACGGATTCCATACCGGCTCCCTGGGGCTTCAGTGAAACCGAGGCGCCCTGGAAATCGGAACGGCGCGTCAGCGTGAGCGGCACCGTCAGTTTCTGGCCGGCGACCACTTCGAAGCAGGCCGTGCCGGCCGAGGCGATCGTTGCCGGCGCCAGGTCCTGCCCTGTCACGGAGACGACGATGTCGCCGAGGAGGCGAGGGCTGGGGATCTCGCTCCAGGAGTCGGTGATTGGCCAGGCATAGGAGGCAAGATGGCAGGGCCGAGTCACTTCGGTTCCATTGATCACGGCCTTGCCGACGAACGTGGCGCTCGAACGCGAAATCGGGGCATCGGCCCTGGCGGTCAGCAGCATCAGTCCGCGCGACTTGCCTGCGGGAATCTTAAGACCCCGGGCGGACACGCCCTCCGGCAGTCCCTCCATACCGAGTTCGATGTCGCCATCAAAGCCGTCCCGGCGAATGGCGACGACCTCGAGGGCCATGGTCGCTCCGCCGCGAAGGGCGAGGGGCTTCGACAGGGCGTTGCGGTCGCCGTTGCGAAGCTCCATGTGGAGCCCCCAGGCCGCCAGCGCGAAATCGGGCGTCCCCTTCCGGATCACGAGCCTGTAGATGCAGCGCGGGTCGTTCCGGGTGCCTCCGAAGAGGTCCGTCAGCTGAAGCCTGTGGCGGCCTGTGGTCTTGATCTCGATCTTGCCGAGGACGTCCGACGATCCGGCGTCGAAAGGGGGACCATCGTAGGCGTAGCCGTTGCTGGAGACTTTGACCGGGCTGGCAATGTCGTTCAGCTCGGCGACATCGGTGGCCGATTCCGATTCGCCTGTCCCGGTCACGTGCTGAACGAGGACCGCGGGATCGGTCGGAAGGCCGAGTCGCTGGGAGCCAACT
This sequence comes from Caulifigura coniformis, assembly GCF_007745175.1. GTDB lineage: Bacteria > Planctomycetota > Planctomycetia > Planctomycetales > Planctomycetaceae > Caulifigura > Caulifigura coniformis. The sequence goes on from NZ_CP036271.1 coordinate 2,604,950, forward strand.
TCGACCCACCAGACGTCGCCCGCCGTGGCTTCGAATTCGAACACATCGACATCCGCCGCGGTCGCGAAGCTGCCGGCGAGATCGCACGGGAGCGTCACCTGCTGCGCCTGGGCGCCGTCGTTGTTGGGCTCCGTTTCGGTGAGGGCCGCTTCCGCTGGAAGACCGACCGGGGGCCACGAAGCGGCGCTGACACGCCGGGAGCCTGCCTGTCGCGTGGCGATGGCGTCGACCGGCAGTTCGCGAAGCGCGAGGCGATAGTAGAAGGCCGGGCCTCCCTGAAACGTCAGCTCGTGAACTTTCACGATGTAGCGGCCGTCTTCGGGAACCTGGAAGTCGAGCGCACCGCTCCTCCGTTCCACAACGAGGTCGCGCCCCATTGCGTCGGCAATGATGACCACCGCCTCGAGCTTGGAATCAATTCCGCGGGACGCGACGTCCACGAATACGCGCTGGCCCCGCTTCCCCTCGAACGAATAGTGGTCGGCCGAACGGACGGTCATCACCGCGTTGCACACGGCGTTCAGCGGCAGCTCCATGGCGGTCTCGACCGATGTGTTGCCGGCCTTCTGGACGATCTCCGGGAGGTTCCCAACCGAGAAAATCCGTGACGTCGACAGCCCCAGGCGGCACTGGACGCGGGCTTCATAGATGCCCGCGGGGCAGTCGGTCGCGATTGTCACGACGAACTGCATCGGGAGCGGCTTGCCGTCGGCATCGAGCCGGGGTGCCGCCGAAAGTCGCGAGTCGGAGAACAGGAGGGTGGAGACATCTTCGAGATGGTCGCCCGTGATCGTGACGTTGACCTGAGTGCCCGCCTGCCCGCCCATCGGCATCGTCGTCAGGAGCCGGGGGGCGGGTAGCCCGACGGACTGCGCCGGGCAGACTGCCGGGACGGCCAACAGGACCAGCAGCGCCGTCGCGGTCCGTCTGGCCTGCTGAAACGCGGTGCGGAGCGAAGGTGTCGGAAGTGTGCAGAACATGGCAGCCATCGCCGGCTTAGTGATTGAACAGGAACTCTTTGGTGTTGATCAGGGCCCAGATCAGATCCTGAAACCCTTCGCGAGCGGCCACTTTCGCATCGACCGGTTTTCCATCGGCATCTGTCGACAGCTTCGCAAAGAAGTCGACGGCATTCTTGAGTTCTTCGGGACGCGGCTCGCGGGAGTAGGCCGCGATGTACACGTCGCGGATGCGGGCTTCGAGCGGTCGCTCGTCTTTCGCCAGCGTTTCGGCCCGCCCCGTCGGGCTCGAGAGCTTGGTGCGCATCTCCTGCGAATTGATCAGGTGCAGGCTCTGCGCGAGGCTCGACGTCTGGACGCGTTCGCACTCACAGACGCTGGCGGCCTCCGGACGGCCGAAGACCCGCAGAAAGGCGGACGACTTGTTGTAGCTGTTGTCCGGGAGCGCGACCGCCCTGGTCCCTTTCGGCAGGTTGGCGAACTCCGTTGGCGTGCCCGTAAGACGATCCATCGAGTCGAGCAGCACTTCGGCCTGCAGCCGCCGGTGGTAATAGTGCGAGTAGTTCTGGCGATCGGCGACGTTGTGCTCGTTGGGGATCGCGCTGAGCTGATAGGCGCTCGAACGCGTGATCTCGCGGATGAGGCTTTTGAGGTCAAATCGGCTGTCGATGAAATGCTTCGCCAGCGCGTCCAGCAATTCGGGATTGGACGGGGGATTGGTGTCGCGGATGTCGTCTTCGGGCTCGATGAGGCCGCGCTGGAAGAAGTGCTTCCAGTATCGGTTGACGAGCGCCTTCGCGAAGAACGGGTTGTCCGGAGAACTCATCCAGTCGGCCAGCTTCAGGCGGGGGTCGGCGTCGGCCGGGATGGGCGGAATCGAATCGCCCAGCGCGGCCGGCTTGAGGGCCTGGCCCGTCTTGATGTTGGTCGCCGTCGCGATTCCGCGCTTGTGGAAGATCAGGTCTTCGCCCCGCGTGCCCGAAGGCTTGCGGCCAATCTGCGTGAAGAAGGCCGAGAGTGAATAGTAGTCGTCCTGGCTCCATCGCTCGAAGGGGTGATGGTGGCACTGGGCGCACTGCATCCGCACCCCCAGAAAGAGCTGAGCGACATCCTCGAGCTGCTGGTTGGGATCCTTGACCCGCTTGTACCAGGCGACGGCGGGATTGCCGATGACAGCGCCCGTCGCGCCGAGCAGCTCGCGTACGAACTGGTCGTACGGTTTGTTGGCAAGGAGGCCGTCGCGAATCCAGGCATGAAACGCGAAATTCGAAACGATGTCGCTGGCATCGTCGCGGCGGTTCTTGAGGACCGCAGTCCACTTGGAGGCGAAAAAGTCGGCGTAGTCGGGGCTGCGCAGCAACTCATCGATCCACTGGTCGCGCTTGTTCGAATCGCTCGATGCGAGGAAACGGGTCGTTTCCTCCTCGGTGGGCAGACGTCCGGCGATGTCGAGCGTCACGCGGCGGAGAAACGTCGCATCGTCACAGACCGGTGACGGCGGCATTCCGAGATTCTTCAGGTTCGCGAAAACGAGGTCGTCGATGAAATTGCGGGAGGGAGGGACCGATTCGACCGGGGCTCCCAGCGGTACAGCGGCCGTGAAGACTGCGACCTTGCCCTGGAACCGCACCATGACGGCGACTTTGCCGGGAATGTTCTGAACGCTCACCAGGCCTTCCTGGCTGACTTCCGCCATGGAGGGATCATTGGCTTCAAAGAGCGCCGTTTTCGTCACTTCACGAACCGCGCCATCAGAGTACTTCGCGAAGGCTTTCAGCTGCTGCTGCGACTGGCGTGCAACGACGAGTTCCTTCGGCTCGATTTCGAAGGAGACCAACTTTGGCGTGTCGGCGCCGTCGTCCGGGGCTCCCTGGCGGATCCATTCCCGGATCGTGGCATAGCCGTCGCTGTCGGCGGGAAGCCTGACGCCCCCGCCGTGAGGAACCTGCCCGGATGCCTTTCGTAGAACGAGGCTCTGTTCGGGGGCGGCCGGGAACAGGCGGCGGCCACGCGATTCCTGAATCAACTCTTCGTAGTCGTCCCGCGGCTCGAAGCCGAGCAGCGAGAGCTGGAAGCCGTTCTGTCCGCCACCCGCCTTGGCATGGCAGGGGCCCAGGTTGCATCCCGCCTTCGTCAGAACGGGGACGACGTCATTGCGGAAGCTGACGGTCGTTTCGGCCGCGGATCCCGCCGCCGTCATCAGGGCGAACAAGAGGGCCGCAAACGCGATCGGACGGGGAAAGGATGACCACACTCGATGGGGCGCAAGAGGGAGAGAACTTCGTGGACCCATCGCTGACGACTTCCCCGTGACCCGCGGTTCCCTCTCAGACGCATCAATCAATATTAATGCATGAGCGGCCTTTTGCACGATCGAACATCGCTGATGGGGCCGCAAAAAAAACGCAATCCCGTTGGAATTGGCGGCACGACCCGGTCTCAGTTCAGGATCGGGTCCGGTCGACGAACTGCCGGCGATAGGCGGCGGGCGTGATCCCCGTGACTTCCCGGAAACGCTTGGTGAGGTGGCTCTGGTCGGTGTAACCGACTTCCACGGCGATCTCGGCGAGGCTCCGCGATGTCGTGATCAGCAGGTTCCGGGCGGCCTGGATACGGACGGTCCGCAGGTACTGCATGGGGGTCATGCGCAGCAGGTGGCGAAACCGCCGGTTGAAGTGCGTGGAGGAGAGGCCAGCGAGACGGGCCATCGCTTCCATCGAAATCGGTTCGGCGAAGTTCTGTTCGATGTGCCGGACGACCGGGTGGAGTTCCTGGAAAAAGCGGTTGAGTTCCTGCGGCTCCTCCACGCGGTACATCGCACCGGCGAGCCCGACGACGTCGCCCTCGGGGCTGAAGAGCGGGGTCTTGGTGGAAACGTACCAGCGAGGGACGCTCCGGCGATGCATCACGAGCCAGATCTGGCCAGGAATCGGTCGGCGGGCCTGCATCACCCGTCGATCTTCTTCGAGATACGCCTGAGCCATCAGTGGCGGGTGGAAATCGCGATCGGTCCGGCCGATCGCCTGCGACTCATGCTCCAGGCCATGGTTCTCAAGAAAGGCCGCGTTGACCTTCACGAACCGGCTGTCGCGGTCCTTGGCGTAGAAGTAAGTCTGGGGGAGGGCGTCGAACAGCGAAAGGACCGATTCCGCGACCGGATGTCGACGGAAGAACTCTTTCTGGAACGCGAGCGGCTCGAGGCGGGGCATGGTCAAAAAGTACCAGAATCACCTGCGACCATCCAAGACGGCCCCGAGTCACAGGGGTAGGGTGGAGGACGTGATTCCGGACTCTTCAGGAAAGCGGAGCCAGGCGTGATTGCAGCAGGCGCAACCGATGTGGGAAAGGGCCGGTCCCTGCCGGGCGTTGTTGTCGCGCTGGTTGCGGTGGCGATGGGCTCGTTCTCGAGCGCCGATGACATCCGGTTCAGCCGCGATGTGCTGCCGATCCTCTCGGATCGCTGCTTCCACTGTCACGGCCCCGATCCGTCCCATCGCGAAGCCGATTTGCGACTGGATGAGCGAGAGTCGGCGATCGCGCAGCGCGACGGAAAGGCCGCGATTGTTCCGGGGCGGCCAGAAGACAGCGAGATCCTCCGCCGGATCATGAGCGACGACCCAGATGAACTGATGCCGCCTCCAGCCTCCCACCGGAAGCCGCTCAGTCGGAAAGAGAGGGAGACTCTTCACAGGTGGATCGCCGAGGGGGCCGTCTGGGGACGGCATTGGGCGTTCGAACGCCCGGTGAGGCCCGCCGTTCCGGCCGGGGCGAAGCATCCGATCGACGCCTTTGTTTCCGCACAGCTGAAGGAGCAGGGGCTGAAACTTTCGAAACCCGCTTCCCGGGCGACGCTGATCCGGCGACTCTCGTTTGACCTGACGGGGTTGCCCCCGGGCAGGGCCGACTTGCAGAGTTTCGTTGCGGATGATTCGGAGGAGGCCGAGGCGCGGCTCGTCGACCGATTGTTCAAGTCGCCGCATTACGGCGAGCGGATGGCGATGTGGTGGCTCGATGCGGCGCGCTACTCGGATACCGATGGCTTTCAGGCGGATGCCACGCGGACAAACTGGCCGTGGCGCGACTGGGTGATCCAGTCATTCAACGCGAACAAACGATTCGACCAGTTCACGATCGAGCAGTTCGCCGGCGACCTGCTCCCCGACGCTGCGCCCGAGCAGATCCTGGCCACCTGCTTCCACCGCAATCACATGACGAATGGCGAAGGGGGGCGCGATCCGGAGGAATCGCGGATCGACTACGTCATCGACCGTGTGAACACCACCGGCACGGTGTGGCTGGGCCTGACGCTGGGCTGCACGCAGTGCCATTCCCACAAGTTCGACCCGATCTCGCACCAGGACTACTACAGCCTGTTCGCCTTCTTCGACAGCATCGATGAGGACGGCAAGGCAGGGACGGCCGCCAAGCCGTACCTCAAGTTCAAATCGCCCCTCGCGCAGCGCGCCGTCGAGGAAGCGCAGCGAGTCGTGTCAGCCAGGACGCCGATCGTCGAAGCGGCGCGTCAGCGCGCCGACGCGGAATTTCAGGGTTGGCTGGCCTCGGAGGTCGCGGCCGTGCAGAAGGACGGGTTTCAGCCGTGGCGGCCGTTGACTCCGAATCTTCTGGAATCCATCGAAGGAACGCGGCTCTCGATGGAGGCCGATGGCGTCATCCAGGCCAGCGGGCCGAATCCGAGGCAGGATGATTACCGCCTCCTCGCGACGAGTTCACTCCCGCGGATCACCGGGCTGCGGCTGGAAGTCTTTCCGCATTCCCTGAACACCGACGGAAAGCTTTCAAGGGGGGCGAGCGGAGAGTTCATCCTGACGGACGTGAAGCTGCAGGTTCGGCAGGCCGGCCGGAGCGAGATTCGCGACATCGATCTCGAGTCGGCCGTGGCGGATGTCGAGCGGGATGTGAAAGGCAGGAACTATGGCAAGATCGTCGACACGCTGGATGACGATCCTCGCAACGGCTGGACGACCGAGTCGCACGATCCGAAGAGCCGGCATGTGGCGGTGTTCGCGTTGAAGGAACCGCTCGTACTCCAGGCGGATGAGGAATTGATCTTCGTGATGCTGCACCGTTCGACCAGCGGGGATGCCAACATTGGCCGGTTCCGGGTTTCGGTGACGGACCAGCCGGGTGAGGCCGTGCGTTCGCTGAACGCCATGCCTCTCGAGCAGCTGGCGGCGGCGGGCGTCAACGATCCCGCGACCATCGAAAGTGGCCTCCACGACCGGCTGTTTGAGCAGTTTCTCGTCGATCACGCCGAGTACCAGAAAGCAAAGACGCTGCTCGACGGGGCGAAACAACAACTGCGAAGCGTTCAGAAGTCATCCGGTGAGCTGAACGTGATGGTGCTCGCCGAACGCGCCGAGCCACGACCGACCTACATCCTGGAACGGGGCGTGTGGGACAAGAAGGGGCAGGAGGTCGGTCGTGCCGTGCCGGCAGCGGTGCTGGATCGTCCGCCGGAGCAGGTGCGGACTCGCCTGGATCTGGCGAAGTGGATTGTCGACCGTGAGAACCCACTCACGGCGCGGGTGGTGGTGAATCACCTGTGGCAGCTCTGCTTTGGCGCCGGCCTCGTCCGCACGTCCGAAGACTTTGGATTGCAGGGGGAGTTTCCGACGCATCCCGACCTGCTCGACTGGCTGGCCGTCGAACTGGTGGAAAGCGGCTGGGACCTGCAGCATGTCCTGCGGCTCATTGTGACCAGTGAGACTTACCAGCAGGACTGCCGTGTTTCGGCCGAGCTGTGGAAGCTCGATCCGGAGAACCGATTCCTCGCGCGCGGCGCGCGGTTTCGGCTTCCCAGCTGGATGATCCGGGATGCGGCGCTCACCAGCAGCGGGCTGTTGAATCCCGCACTCGGTGGGCCGCCGGTGTTTCCGTACCAGCCGGAAGGAGTCTGGGCCGAGAATACGATGGGACGATTCGGCTACGAGCCGAGTCAGGGGCCGGCCCAGTTCCGGCGGACGGTGTATGCGTTCTGGCGACGGTCGTCCGCACCGACGTTTCTCTTCGACACGGCCCAGCGGAGAGTGTGCGAGGTTCGAGCCCGACAGACCAATACGCCGCTGCAGGCGTTGACGCTGCTGAATGACGCCACACAACTGGAGGCATCGCGCGAGGTGGCGCGTCGAGCCATCGAGAGTTCTCCCCAACCGGGTGAGCGATTGCAGTTCCTGTTCGAGTCGATTGTGTCGCGCGTTCCTTCCGCCGCCGAGGCCGCATTGCTGGCGGCGCAATTGCGAACGGCGGAGGCAGCGTATCGCGACGAGCCGGGGGAGGCCGCAAAGCTGCTGGACTTCGGGCAGTCGGACCTCGATTCGTCAGGAAACGGGGCCGAACTCGCGGCGTACATGGTCGTGGCGAGCCTGGTGTTCAATCTCGATGAGGCGATCACGCATGAATAACCACCACGCGAACGCGGGCTTGCATGGCCGGGATGCGCAAGAAGTGTCGCGACGGCATTTCCTCAGGAACACGTCGGGACTCAGCCTTGGCTCGATCGCACTCGGGATGCTCGCGCAGCAGGGGTCGGCGGCGCTCGCGCACGATGTCTCTGCACTCGGGCTGCCGGACCTCCCTCATGCGCGGCCGCGCGCGAAGCAGGTGATTTTCCTCACGCAGTCGGGCGGCCCCTCACAGATCGAGTTGTTCGACCACAAGCCCGGGCTCACCGAGTGGGCCGGCAAGGAACTCCCCGACAGCGTCCGCCAGGGGCAGCGGCTGACGACAATGACCGCCAACCAGAAGCAACTGGTGATGCCGGCCCGCACGCAGTTCGGGCGATATGGCGAGAGCGGCGCCACGATTGGCGAATGGCTGCCGCACACAGCCGGCGTCGTCGATGACCTCTGCTTCGTCAAATCGATGGTGACGGACGAGATCAACCACGCCCCCGCCATGACGAAGTTCCTGACCGGGCATCAACTCCCCGGACGACCGAGCCTGGGAACGTGGGCCAGCTATGGGCTCGGGAGCGAGAACAGGAACCTGCCGGACTACCTGGTGCTGATCTCGCGGATGAAGAGGCCAAGCGACCAGCCGCTGTACGACCACTACTGGGGGAGCGGCTTCCTGCCGTCGCGCTACCAGGGGGTGAAGCTGCGGAACTCACAGGATCCTGTCCTCTACCTGCGCGATCCGGCCGGGCTGCCGCGGCCCGTCAGACGCAACATGCTGGACGGTCTGGCGGCCATGAACCAGATGCGGTTCGAGGAGACGGGGGACCCGGAGATCGAGACTCGCATCCGCCAGTACGAAATGGCGTGGCGGATGCAGTCGAGCATCCCGGAACTCAACGACCTCGGCGACGAACCGGAATCGACATTCGAACTTTACGGGCCAGACTCCAGAAGGCCGGGAAGCTATGCGGCCAACTGCATCCTGGCGCGGAGGTTGATCGAACGGGGCGTGCGCTTCGTGCAGTTGTTCCATCCGGACTGGGACCACCACAGCCGGCTCAGTTCGTGGTGCGTGGCCCGCTGCCGCGACACCGATCAGGCGAGCGCCGCACTGGTGACCGATCTCAAGCAGCGCGGGCTGCTGGACGAAACGCTGGTGCTCTGGGGCGGAGAATTCGGCCGGGGCGTCGCCGGGCAGGGTGACTGGAACAGCCCGGAGGGGGGGCGCGACCATCATCCGCGCTGCTTCACGATGTGGATGGCCGGCGGCGGCGTAAAGCCGGGAATCACTTACGGCGCGACGGACGACTTCAGCTACAACGTCGCCGAGAACCCGCTCCATGTCCGGGATCTGCATGCCACAATCCTGCACCTCCTCGGCATCGACCACGAGCGATTCAGCTACCGCTTCCAGGGACTCGATTTCAAGCTGACCGGCGTGGAACCGGCGCGCGTCGTCCACGACATCCTGACCTAGACCCGAGAAGGTCCCCTTCACAGCTTGCCGACGTCTCTCGGCTTTATTGGCCTATTGCCGGCTCAGCGGGCGCGACGAAGCCGCGTTGCCGGAGCCAGTCGGTCGCACGCGCCTGCCAGTCGGTGGGACCGGTCGCGTTGGGACGCGAACGCATCCCGAAACCGTGGCCGCCTCGCTCATAGATGTGCAGCTCCGCCGGGATCCTGCGATTCACCAGTTCGAGATAGAGCAGGGCGCTTCCCTGGGGAACCGAGCCGGTGTCATCCCCCATCTGGGCGATGAATGTCGGCGGCAATCCACCGTCGAGTCGAATCGCTGACTGCAGCGACTGCGTCGTCGGGTCATAGATCTTGTAAGGGTACAGCAGAACGAGGAAGCCCGGTTTGTGAGACTCCGTTCCCTTCGCTTCCGCGAACAGGAGATCGTTCGATGCGGCGATCAGGGCGGCATGCCCACCGGCTGAGAAGCCAAGGACTCCAACTTTCGCGGCATCGATCTCCAGTTCCGCCGCCCTGGCCCGGACGACACGGACGGACTGCTGAACATCCTGCGCGGGCCCCGCGTACGGGTCGGCGAGCTTGTTCGTCGGAGTGCGGTAGGCGAGTTGAAACGCGACGACGCCCTGTTTCGCCAGCCAGATGCAGGCGTCGGACCCTTCATGCTCGTCCGCGAGGCGTCCGAGCCCTCCGCCCGGAACGACAATGATCGCGGCTCCCGATTTCGGAACCCCTGCCGGAGGTGAGAACACGAACAGTCGCGGCTGCGAGACATTCGAGCGACGGGAGATCCCGTCCTTGCCGCGTTCGACCGATTCCGGCGGATCGGCCGGGACGACCGGAGCGGGCATTCCATCCGGCCAGAGAACGATCTGCTGCGGTTCCACGGCGCGAGCACTCGTGGCGACGGAGAATACCGCGAGAAACAGGCAGAGGGCCGACACTCTCATCACGACTCCCGCGAAGTGGATCGGAACGGAACAGCCCCTGTCGCGTCGGCCTGTTGGCTCAGGCAGGCAGCTCGGCGTTGTGGTAAATCTCCTGCACGTCGTCGCAGTCGTTCAACATGCCGATGAACTTTTCGAACATCGGCATGTCGTCCGGGCTGATGGCCTTCGTGCTCTGTGGGAGGAGCGTGATTTCCTGGGTGTCGAACTCGAGCCCCGGGTACTTCGCGAGGAGGGCGCTCTTGGCTTTGTAGAGCTCGCTGGCGGGCGCGAAGATCGTGATCGAGCCGTCATTGGACTCGGTGTCTTCGACGTTGACGTCCGCTTCGAGCAGCGCTTCCAGCACTTCGTCTTCGTTGTCGCCTTTGAATACGAGGACGGCGCGTTCATCGAACCAGAGCGCCACGGAGCCGGTTGCTCCGAGCTTCGCACTGGTCTTCGTGAAGGCGTTGCGGATCTCCGCGATCGTCCGCTGTGGGTTGTCGGTCAGGCAGTCGACGATGACCTGGCAGCCGCCGGGGCCGTAGCCTTCATAGCGGGCGGGTGCGAAGTTCTCCCCGCCGGCGCCCTGGGCCTTCTGAATGGCCTTTTCGATGACGTGGGCGGGAACCTGGTCCTTCTTGGCCCGATCAATCAGCGCCCGAAGTGCCGGATTGCCTTCAGGGTCGGCCACGCCATTTTTCGCGATGACGTAAATCTGCTTGCCGTACTTGGAGTAGACCTTCGACTTGGCGGCGGCCGTCTTGAAAATCGCGTGCTTTCGATTCTCGAAGCTTCTCCCCATGACCGCTCTCTTCTTCGTCCTGTGACCTGCGCGCGACACCTGCGGAGCGTCCATCGCTCCGTGGGCGTGAGACGCCGCCTGCGCTGAAAGTATTGATTCCGACTGACTTTAAGCGCGATCGGGAATTGTGCAAGCCTTGGCAATTTGGAGCGATCAATCATCGGATCTCGGCTTCATCCCGACGCGGAAAGTCTGGTAAAACCCGGCCGACTTGCGGCCCCTCGATGACGAGCGATTCTCCTGTCTGTTTTCTCGCGACTTCCCTGGTTCTCGCTGCTGGCGACCCTCCTGCTGGTGTTGGCCGGGCTGGCCGGCATTGCGCGGGGGGACGACCTCTACGGCGGCTCGCCGATGCTGGTCAGGCAGCTGGTGTGGGTGGCGATTTCCACGATGGTGCTCGCTGGAGCGGCCGCAGTTCCCTATCGCAGACTGCGGGGCTGGGCTTATCCGGCCCTGCTCCTGGCGCTCGTCCTGCTGGTGCTGGTGCTGCTCATGCCGGCCCGCAACGGATCGCGGAGCTGGTTCGCTCTCGGACCGTTCACGTTCCAGCCCTCGGAATTCGCCAAACTCGCCTGCGTCCTCGCCGTCAGCCGTTACCTGGTTTCGGCTCGACGCGCCGGGAGCCTGCGAGGCCTGTTCGTGCCTCTGCTGATGACGCTGCCGATCGTCGTGCTGGTGTTACGCGAACCGGACCTCGGAACGGCCACCATCTTCCTGCCGATGCTCTTTGCGATGCTCTATGCGTCCGGCGCGAGAACGTGGCATCTTGCGGCGGTGATGCTGGCCGGCGCGATTTCGCTTCCGCTTCTATGGACCGAACTGAGCGCGGAACAGCGATCTCGGATCACCGCCGTCTTTCGTCAGCGAGACGGCGGAGCGCCGGCCAGGGGGGACGACTACCACCTGCACCAGTCCAAGCAGGTGATCGCGCTGGGAGGAGTGTGGGGAAGCGACCTGGCGGGGATGCCTCTCGCGGAAAGCGAGGCCTATCATCTGCCGGCGGCGAGGACCGATTTCGTGTTCTGCCTGGTGGCGGAGCGCTGGGGCGTCGCAGGAGCTGCGGGAGTGCTGATCGCCTATTTCGTCCTGATCGCGGGCACGCTGAGAATCGGCGGGTCGACCGACGATCCGTTCGGCCGGCTGATCTGCGTCGGCATCGCGACATGGCTTGGGGCGCAGGTGGTCATCAACACGGGAATGACGGTCGGCCTGGTGCCGATCACCGGAATTACGCTCCCGCTGCTCAGCTATGGCGGATCGAGTATGGTGGCCACATGCGCGGCCATCGGGCTCGTGGTCAACGTGGCCATCCGGCCGGGCTTCGAGGCTCGGGCTCCGTTCTCGGTCTCCCGGAGAGCGGCTTGAGGAGCGTCTGGCCGCTCAGTTCATCTCGCCGTCGCGGAACTCTTCCGGCTTGTAGAACTTCGTGAGGTCGAGGTTGCCCTGGCCTTCCTGCTCCAGCAATGCCAGGCGCGCTTCCGCCCGCTGGAAACGAGCCTCGATCGCCGGGTCGAAGACGGGAGTCGTGCGCGGCGGCTTCGGCCGGGGGACAGCCGGGTAACTCAACTGCCGCTGCAGTGCGGCGAACATGTAAATCGGATCCTTGCGGAGGTTCGCCTTCGCGATCCGCCCTTCCGAGACGCCGAACAGGATCGGATAGGACGCCTCATAAGACGGATTGTTGCGCTCCCTGCGAATCTCTTCGACCCGCTGCTGCGACCGCTTGTAGATCAGGTCGGCGAAGTCGACCGTACCCAGCTGCATCCTGATCTTGAGGATCCAATCTTTCCAGGAGGCGTCGTACGCGGGATCAGCGGCGATCGCCTGCATGCCCGCGTCGTAGCCCAGGCGATTCCGCGCCAGGCATTCGAACTGGAACATGAACAGCCCCTGCAGGTGGAACTTTCCAGCGCGGAACTCCGCCTCGCGCTCGAGGATCTGAAGGGCGAGCCGCATATCGAACTTCGATTCATCCGCCTCAGCCCGCCCGATCACGAAGGCCTGGAACGGCGTGAAGTAATGCGTCAGCCGCGACATCCCCGAGCTGACTTTGCCATGCAGCTGCAGCTCGCCGGCGAGAAAATCGATCGCCATCGGCAGCTTGGTTGTCGCCAGGATCTCCTCGCGGAGGTGGGCCAGGATCTCCTGCGCGGGGACGTTCTCGAGAAGCCGGTCGCGGTAAACCCGAAAGAAATAGGTCTGCTCAATGTACTCCTCGCGATCGAGAACCTGTTCGGGCATCGGAGGAGGATCGACCTGGGGGCGCTGGGGCTTGGGATGACTTGTGCAGTTCCAATCGTAGCGGAGGGGGGAGCGGCGAACACGGGTGAGGTTTCCTCCGGTGCAAACAGAATGGGCGCCGGAAGGGGCTCAGCGGGGAATCGGCGATCGGACTTTCGGGGACTACGCGATGATCTCGTGAATTGGCGTGCCGTAGTCCTTCTGGATCCGTTTGCGGGAGGGGAGGGCGAGCCGGCGGGGATCGAGGCCCAGCTGGTGCAGGATCGTGGCGTGAACGTCGGTGACGTAGTGCCGGTGTTCGACGGCGTGGAAACCGAGTTCATCGGTGGCCCCGTGCGCGATGCCGCCCTTGATGCCGCCACCCGCCATCCAGACGGAGAATCCATACGGATGATGGTCGCGCCCGTCGCCACTCTGCGAGCCGGGGGTGCGACCGAACTCGGTGGCCCAGACCACGAGCGTTTCATCGAGCAGGCCGCGGGCTTTGAGGTCGGCCAGGAGGGCGCCGCACGGTTGATCGGTCTGCCGGGCGAGCCTGTCGTGATTGACCTTGAGGCCGGCATGGGAATCCCAGCTGCCGGCGCCGCCGTTGTAGCCGTGGTAGACCTGGACGAAGCGAACTCCGCGTTCCACGAGCCGACGGGCCGCGAGGAGCTGGCTGCCGAACTCCTTGGTTTCCTTCTCATTGACGCCGTACATCGCCTGTGTGGCGGCCGTTTCTTCGTCGAACCGCACGACATCGGGAACGGCGGACTGCATGCGGAACGCGAGTTCGTACGATCGGATGCGGGCCTGGAGAGCCGGGTCGTTCGGATACTGGTTCGCGGTCAGCTGGTTCAGCTTGCGGACGAGATCGAACTGCGCTTTCTGCTCTTCCTTCCAGACACCTTTCTCGGGCTTCGAGTACGGCAGCGGATTCAGAGGATCGACGGCGAGCGGCACGCCGTCGAACTGCGGGCCGAGGTAGTTGGCGCGATGGGCCTCCTGGCCGCCGCAGCAGTCGGCAAGGGGATTGCCCAGGACGACGAACCGCGGCAGGTTGTCATTCAGAGATCCGAGCCCGTAGCTGACCCAGGCGCCGATCGTGGGGAAGTACCCGTCGAGGCGATTGCGGCCGGTATGGAACTGGATCTGCGCGCCGTGATTGCTGTCCTCCGTCCACATCGAGCGGATCAGGCAGAGGTCATCCGCCTGCTTCGCGGTATGCGGGAACCAGTCGCTGATCTCGAGGCCGCTCTCACCGTGCTTGCGGTAGCCGATCTGCAGGGGATAGATCGTGTTGCGGATCTGGCCGTTGGCATCCGCTGCCGCGATCCGTTCATTGGCGAGAAACGGGGAGGTCAGGACATCCTTCCAGGGCGTCTCTGCGATCGACTTGCCGGCATATTGGTTGAGCGCCGGCTTGGGATCGAACGATTCGAGGTGGCTCGTGCCGCCGATCATGAACAGCCAGATCACCGATTTCGCCTTCGGCGCGAAATGGCTGATGCCCGTGGGCAGGGCATGCGACTCCGCCCGAGCGTCGCCGTGCAGCAGATCGGCCAGGGCGATGCTGCCGAATCCGAGGCCGGCCCGCGTCAGAAAGGCGCGACGGGTCTGGGCATCAACGAGCGAACGGGGCGTTGATTGGGGGCTGGTCATGAGGCTCATCGCACGGTGACGCAGTCGTTGTGATTGAACAGCGCGAGGATCAGGTTCTCGCGGGCGCGCTGACGGGCATCGTCACTGGGCGGCGTTCCAGGTTTCGCGCCGCCGGCGATGGATGTCAGCCCGGTCGGTTCTGAAAGCAGTTTCTGCTGCCCGGCGAGGAACTCACGGCAGGCATCAAGTTCGGGCGACGTGGCATGCCGGCTGAGAATCCGCAGGAAGGCCTCCTTCACGAACTCCTCGTCATTCTCATGCGTCGCGGAAAGTCTGCCGGCAAGCTTTCGGGACTGTGTCGACAGCAGGGAGCTGTTCGAAAGAGCGAGAGCCTGTTGGGGGATGATGCTCTCAGTGCGGCGGTAGCAATCGGCCGGGTTGGCGGCGTCAAACAGCGTCAGCATGAGCATCTGCTTTTCGTACGCCGTCTGGAAATAAAGACTCCTGCGGAGCACATTCTCTCCGTCGCCGAAGGGCAGGTCGGGGCCGCTGAACGTCCGGTCGAGAGTCCCGGCCGCGGCGAGGACGGCGTCTCGAACGCCTTCCCCTTCAAGCCTCCGGATGTTCGCCCGCCAGTAGAGACGGTTCTCGGGGTCGATCGCGAGATTCGCCGCCGGTGCGTCATCGGGATTGGACGACCGCTGGTAGGCCTGTGAAGTCACGACCAGCCGGTGGAGGTGCTTCATGCTCCAGGGACGGCCGGTGGCTCCGCCCGTCATCAGTTCCACGGCGAGCCAGTCCAGCAGCTCCAGTTGCTCGGGCTTCGGCGCATTCAGTCCGAAGTCGACGACATTGCTGACGAGCGGCGTCCCGAAGTGCCGCATCCAGATCTGATTGACGGCGACTCGCGCGGTGAGCGGGTTCTCGGGCGCGGTGATCCATTTTGCGAGTGCCGTGCGGCGACCGCTGCTGACTCTCCCGTACTGCTTCGCGACAGGCGTGTAGGCTCCATCGGCCTTCTCGAGGTCGAGCCGGGCCTCGTCGAGTTTCTTCCTGGCGGCGGCGAGTTGCTCGGTGAGCTTCGCAGGCGTGGCCGCGTTCTTTGCGGCCGGCTTTTTCTTGCCGTCGGCCGGTGCCTGCTCAGCTTTCTTTACAGCGGCCGCCAGGGCCTGTTGTTTCTGAACAACTTCCAGCTCCGCAGTGGCGATCGCTGCTTCACGCTCGAGTTGCGCAGCCGTAACGTCTTCACCCGCTCCGCAGCCCCCTTCGAGATGCTTTGCCCGATCGGCCGCCCAGCGGGCCTTGAGCGATTCCAGCGTCGCTCGATCGGCCGCAACTTTTAGATCGGCGACCAGGCGTTTGGGATCCTCGGCCGGAGCATCGCGTAGCTTCGAGGCGGCGGCCAGCGAGGCGTCGAGGGCTGACCCTGCGGCGGCCAGGTCATCCTGCTCGACGAAGTCCTGCAGGTCGGGGATCCACCCGGCCAGCGGCAGTTCGACCGGCTCGATCCGAAACTCTCCGCCGAGTGCGGCGGGGACGCCCGGCTGCAGCGGGTGCTCCTTGTCGAGGTCTTTCTCGTTGCCCCGTTTGAACAGCCAGGTCGGCGTGTCGAGCTTGTCGTCGTAGACGCGCGGCAGGCCCGCCTTCACGATGTCGGTCTCGCCCGGCACACGGTCGGTACGCACGGAGTAGGGCTGGAAGATGGCCCGAAACGTGTAGTACTCCTGTTGCGGAATCGGATCGTACTTGTGGTCGTGGCAGCGAGCGCAGGCGAGGCTGATGCCGAGGAACGCCTTCGAGGTATGCTCGACCGCGTTGTCGAGCCACATATTCCGGTTCGCCTTGTTGTAGTTGCGGACGAGGAATCCCGTGGCCCTGAGTGCATCGCGGTCGCCGGGGGCCAGTTCGTCGGCCGCCAACATCTCGCGGATCATCTGGTCGTAGCCCTTGTCGGCGTTCAGCGACTCGATGATCCAGTCCCGCCAGTGCCAGATGTGTTTCTGGCTGTTGCGGACTTCAGCCTTGTAACCATCCCAGTCGCTGTAGCGCCAGACATCCATCCAGTGGCGTCCCCAGCGTTCGCCGTAGTGCGGGCTGTCGAGCAGTCGGTCGACAACCCTCCGGTACGCCTCGGGAGATTCGTCGGCCAGGAACTCGCTGATTTCTTCGGGAGTGGGAGGAAGGCCGATGAGGTCGAACGTCACGCGCCGGAGAAGCAGGGCACGGTCGGCAGGCCTCGCAGGGATGAGACCTTTCTGCGCCTGCCTCGTGGCGAGCAGCGCGTCCACCGGATGGTCCAGACCGGCCACTTCCGGCGGCTCGACTCGCCGCGGGCGCTGATATGTCCAGTGCTGCCGGGGATCGGTGAGGACTTCCTCGTCCTCAGGAGCGGGCGCTCCGGCGTCGATCCATGCCTTCAATGCCTGCAGGTCTTCGGAGGTCAGCGGCTCGCCTTCCCCCTCCGGCGGCATCCGATCGTCCCCCGTCGAAGTGACGCGCCGGATGAGAGCGCTCTCGGCGGCCTTTCCCGCAATGATGACCGGACCGCTTTCACTCCCTTGGTGAATCAGCCTGGCGGCGTCGGTTCGCAGGCCGGCCTCCTGCTTCACGGCGCCATGGCAGCCGAAGCACTTCTCCTTGAGCAGCGGCTTGATGCGGGCTTCATAGAGGTCGTCGGCAGCGGCAAGCCTGGAAGTCGACGTGGCCGGAAGTGCTCCGCACAGCATCGCGACGGCGGCCGTCAGCGACAGACGCGCCTGTCGAAGACGTGGTTCACGGTGAAACATGCCGCGGCCTTGAGGGAGGGGATCAGGGGGGCGAGGGCGCACAGCGGAGGGCAGTTCTATTTCACCTTCCCCGACTGCCGACGGCAAGGGGAAGGATGTCTCCACTCAGACGCGGACTGCGGTTCCTCGCCCCGGCCGCGAGGGCGATGTCGCCGGACGAGTCGCATCCAGCCAACGGTTCTTGATTCACGCGGCACAAAAAAAGGCCGGGCATGCAGGGCATGTCCGGCCTTCAGCGTTCCGAAAAACGCCTGACTCACTGCGCGACGACCGAAACCCAACCGTCCCGGGTGACCACATCGGTGACCCGCACGGGGATGTTCTTGTCGCCGCTCTTCATGTTCATCGTCGCCTTGACGCGGCGTTCGGGCGTCAGCCGGGCGATGTTGCTCCGCATCACGTTGGCGCGAACGATCTGCTCGCCGCGATTCTGCACCGGGCCGACAGGACGCACGGCGATCGTTCCGACGCGGTCGATCACGATCTCGTCGCCCTCGACGGTCATGCCGAGCGAGACTTCGATCTGCTGCGTCGGGATCGGATCGGCGCCTTCACGCTTCAGGCCGGTCCGCATGATCATCTTCACGATGCCATTGCTGACCTTGAACTTGATGGCGTCATGTTCATCGAACACGAAGACGGCCGTCTTGTCCTTTTCGTCCGGTGCAGGAACGTCCTCCACCTTGGAAGGCTCGTCGGCCTTCGTGGGCTCACTGGAATCCGTCGCCTCGTTGGCTTCGACCTTCTGCTCCAGCGGGCGTCCCAGAAGCTTCTCCATGCGGGCCCGCAGTTCGTCCTGCAGCTGCTGCTGGGTCAGCTCACGGCCGGCAAAATTCGCCCGCTCGATCGAGTTGTTCAGCAGGCTCTCATGCGTCTGGATCACGATGCCCCTGGACGGCATCGGGAGGTTCGGCCATTCGCTTCCGCCGAGCTCGAGGTCTTCCATGAGCCGGGCACGCACGAGGATGGCGTCATCCGTGCTGTTGACGTCGAGTTCCTGCGGGTACGACTCCAGCTCGCGGAGCGGACCGTAGAGCTTGGCTTCGAGTTGGGTCGACGCCTTGTCGAAGTTCTCGGCCACTTCGCTGTCGAGCCGTGGCTGAACCTGCGTCGTGATCTTCTGCCGAGTGATGGCGTTCGACTGCGGCATCTTCTCCTGAACCTTGCTCATCGCGATGCCGTTGGCGATGCCGCGGATGATCGGAAGGCGGATGCCCGTATCGACGCTCACGGGCTGGTTGTTCGCCGCGACCGAGACCACCGATCCCGAAGCGGTGAAGGCGTGGCCATCGAAGAAGGCGGCCTTCTCAGCGTGGAACCGGTGATTGCCGACCGTATGGGCCGTCGCCTGGCTCGTCACCGCCTGGGTGTTCGAACGGACATTGCCGTCGAGCATCAGGCAGAACTTCGCCGAACCGCTGTTCGGCATGATGTCCACGTTCAGCTGTGTGTTCGTGCACTGATAACCCGTCACGCGGGCTTCCATGATGCAGTCGTTGACCCAGCTTCCTTCGGAGCGGTTGGTTTCAAAGACGCGCTTCATGAAGCCTTCCGATGCCACAAGCCGGAAGTTGAAGTTCATGTAGTGCTTCCGAAGCACTTCCGACATCGCGGCTCCGCCATCGGCGGCGACCGCCTTCCACGCCGCGTACTGCTCGCGGATGGCCTGCGCCTCGAGTTCGCCCGACCGGACCTCGTATTCTTCGAGGGCCTGGAACATCGCGGCCCCGATGCGCTGCAGGTCGGCGACGTACGTCCCCGGATCGCGCTGCGTCGATGCTTCGAGCACCGTGTCGATCGCCCGCTCAAGCGTCACGAAAGAGGCCCGGTGCAGGAACTCGCGCTGTGCCTCGCCTTCCAGCGTGCTCCGGCCGGCGAGATTCACCTTCACCGTCTCGAGAAGTTCCGGCGACGTCGCCTTTTCCTGGGCGAGTGCCTTCAGCTGATCGGCGTGAACGTAGGGGAGCCATTTCCGGCCGTTGGGGTACCGGGAGACGTCCCGTTCGACGGTCGCAACCGCCTGTTCGAGCTTCCCGAGGGCCGTGGTCAGCTTCTTTTCCTGGGCGACGCCGACATTGGCTCGCTGGGCCTCGAGAATGACCCGGGCCACGTCCACACGGCGGCGCAGCCGGCCGTGCAGGTCGGAGAGAGCACCGTGAACGGCGCGATACTTGGAGTCGGCCAACGCCTTCTCCATCGTGCCGAGCTTGATCTCAACGTTGGCCAGGTCGACGTCGAGTTCGTCCAGATTCTCGTGCGGCCGGAAGACGTTCGAAACCGCGGTGGCGGCTTCGTCCGCCCAGGTGGCCCACGTTCCCGTGAGCGTCTGGAAGTCGTCAGCCGAGAGGCCAGCCGGAATCTCTTCCGGAAGAATGCCGTTCAGCGTCGGAGCAGCGCTGCCGTTGGCCGGCAGGGGCGGGAGGTCGTCGCTCCAGCCGGAGGTTCCCAGCGCGAGCACGCTGCAACCGAGAACGAGATGCTTCCACCGCCGGGCCAGGCCAGATTGACGAGCCGAGCGGGACTGTTTCCATACCATGTGTCAGCGACCTCCCCTTTGCATCGCCGGGCGTCCAAGCCACCTCTCCCGGGTCTCACTATCGACCGGGCGGGCTCGAAAAACTGCAGCAACCCGCACGGACGGAAGAACCGAACAGCAGGGTAGCCGGCGTAATTTGCGTAAGTGTCACGCGCGGAGCATGGCGTGCAACCCGGAAAACTTGCAAGTGTGGGGGAACGGGAAAGGTTTGCGGATTGGGCAGTCTGCGGGGAATGCTCTGCCGCAACTCCCTTGACCGTACACGAATACAGAAGGCCGCCCCCGAATCGACCTCGGGGGCGGCCTTTCGAAAAGTTGGAATTACAGGCAGCGCAGAAACGCGGTCAGGTCCGCTTTCTCTGCTCCCGTCAGCCGGGTTCCCAGAACGACGTTGAAGAACTCGACCGTGTCCTCGATCGTCATCAGACGGTCATCGTGCAGATACGGCGCGGAGTCTTTCAAGCCTCGCAGCGGGAACGTCTTGATCGGACCGTCGGCCGAGGCCATCCGCCCGTTGATCATCTTCGGTTTGAAGAACCGTTCTGTCTGCAGGTTGTGCATCAGGTTGTCGGTGAAGTACGGACCGGAATGGCAGACCGCGCACTGGGCCTTGCCGTGGAACAGCGCCTCACCGCGAAGCTCGCTTTCGGAGGCTTTCACCGAGTCGAGCTTCCCGAGGACGTTCAGCTTCGGGGCCGGCGGGAAGTCGAGCAGCTCCTGGAACTCGGCCATGTGATGCACCTGGCTGCCGCGCTCGAGGGGACTGATCCCCTTCTTGGCCGCAGTCATCGGATCGCCGTCGAAATAGGCGGCCCGCTGCTCGAACTCGGTGAAGTCTTCCACCGTTTTCAGCGCCCGCTGGGAACCAAACAGCCGCTGAATATTCACCCCGCGGAGCGAAGGAGTGTCGATCCGATGTCGATGCTCGTTGGGCCGGATATCGCCCACGGTGTGCGTGGCCGCGTTCGTATGGCCGTTGACGTGGCAATCGAAACAGCTGACGCCCAGCGAGGCAGCCAGGGAACGCCGGTCATCCGTCGCGTTAAACTGCTGCTGCGGGAACGGAGTGACCAGCAGCCGCAGGCCATCCAGTTGTTTCGGATTCAGGCAGTCCTTGAACAACTCGTAGTAGTTGGCCGTCGTGACCAGCTGTCCTTTGGAAACATCCCCCAGGTCGGGACGGGTCGTGAGGAAGATTGCCGGCGGGAACTCGGCGAGCATGTGGTCCGGGAGGTCGTAGTCGAGATCGAACCGGGTCAGGTCTCGACCAGTCTGCTTCTTGATCTCGTCGATTGTCGATTTGGGAAAGACCATTCCCCCCGCCTCATGGTGCGGATGGGGAAGCGGATAGAAACCGGCCGGCCAGAGGTCTTTGGCTTTGATCTCAGCCGGCGACATCGCCGCCAGCTGGTCCCAGGTGCCGCCCGCCGGAAGCTTGACCCGCACGCCCCCCTGGACGGGCTTCCCGCGCGTCGTGGTGACGCCCGCGGCTGGCTTGTTCGACAAGTCGTAGCGCTCTTCAAGGAGCTGCTTCTGCCGCTCGGCGAACTTCGGTTTGTCGGCGGTCGTCTGTTTGACGACCGCGTCGAATTCGGGATCAGCGAGGGCCAGCGTCGTCAGGGCTGCCAGGATGGCCGGCGCCAGCAGAACCATGTGCAGGGGCTTGCGCAACATTGTCGTTCTCCATGCGATCGCGATGCGACAGGGACAGTAGCGATGGCTTTATGGTATCTCCGACTTTTCGTGGAACAGCCCTGTTTCGGCTAATACCTCCAATAATGGATTTGCATGTCGCGCGACTGAGGAAAGGCGAGCCTCACATCTGTTCCAGCGTTTCGCGCAGGACCTGCGCGCTGTTGTGCACGTCATCTTTCGCCGCGTAGACGAACGTCACAGTTCCCTCGCTGGTTCGTTGCTTCAGAAGCGCCAGTAGATCGGCCTTCTTCTTCAACTCCGCGCGGTACCGCTTCTGGAACTCTGTCCACTTCTCCACGTCGTGGTTGAACCACTTGCGGAGTTCCGTGGTCGGCGCGAGGTCCTTGAGCCACAAGTCGATCGCCAGGGTCTCCTTGCGGACTCCGCGGGGCCACAGACGTTCGACGAGGATTCGCAGCCCGTCCCGCGGCGAGGCCTCTTCATAAGCACGCTTCAACCGGATCACCGGAAACTCCTCCGGGCACGAGGCGGACGGCTTTCACCGCGCGGCAGGTCGCGACATTTGTCGCGTCCGCGAATCCCTCAGTTCTTCACCCGCACGAGCTTCATGATCCGACCCGAGACGTTCCAGTCCTGGACGTACAGGTTCCCGTCCTTGTCCCACGAGGAGCCGTGAGTTCCGCTGAAGATGCCCTCGATCCACTGATCCTGCGGGATGGCGTAGCTCCTTCCCTTGGCCGGATCGGGATTGTGGCCGAGAACGGCCATGATCGTATTGCTCTTGTCGAGGATCACGACGCGGCCGTGGAGATCAGGCACTGAGACGTAGTCCCCCTGGATGGACGCGGACGTCGGCATGCCGAGGCCGGTAATCACTTCCTCGATGAAGTTGCCGTCGAGGTCGTAGTGCAGCAGCCGGCCCTTCGGTTCGTGGTTCCGGTCGCAGATCAGGAGCCGTGGCGGCGTGGAGCGCGTGTCGAGCACCATCCCGTGACAGGTCTTGAACTCCTTCAGTCCGTTGCCGGCGACGCCGAAGTGCTTGAGGTACTTTCCGTCCTTGTCGAACTTGAAGATGCGATTGCTGGCATAGCCGTCGGCCAGAAAGATGTCACCGTTGGGAGCCACCGTGATGGCCGTTGGATTGAACTTCTCCGGTTTCGGACCGGCTTCTTCGGGATACGTCAGCCGGAGCGCAATGGCGCCGTCCTGGGCATTGAACTTGATCCCTTCGCGGGCGTTGTTGCGGGCGCCGTACAGGAACTCGCCTTCCGCCTCGTCCCGGATCTTGAGGTCGTGGATCATCGTGTATTCGTCGGTGATGAAACGGCGGAGCACCTTGCCTTCCGGGTTGAAGACGACCACACCGAAGTTGGCGCTGACATAGATGCTGCCGTCCTTGCCGACCGCCACGCCGCCGTGCGTTCCCTTGGGGCCGAGCTGCGGCTTGCCTGCGTCATCCAGTCCCCAGCCGGGAACGGTGTCGAAAGTCATGATGCCGCAGCCCATGCGAACGGGCTCAGCCTTTTCCGCGGCGGGCAGCGAAGCCGCGAATCCCAGAATCAGACCGACAACTGCAGAACTCGACCGCATGTTCATGACCTGGCGCCTGATCGGAGAGTGTCGAAACGTTGCAGCGGCCAACATCGCAGAACCCGGCAGGAAGGCAAGCGTCGGACTTCCCCCGAACGCGTCACTTCCATCTCACCATCTGATATCGCGCAGTGCAGCGAGCACGCGAAATGCGACCATGATCAGCCCTGTCGCGACAAGCGTCATGAATGGCAGGAGCGGCCACGACAGCAGAAACAGCACGCAAAGATCGACGATCGATTCCATAGTCCAACCCTTTTGAATCGACTCTCACGAAGGAGATTCAGGGCGGCGGTCGTCAGCTCGCACAGAAGCCTCGCTCACCCCGGTGGCCAGGTGCTAGACCCAAGTTTGTCCACGAACGGCGCTCAACGCGTTGCGATGAGGAAGCCCGCGATGACAACCGCAGATGTTGCCAATGCGGCAAGCGGGAAGATCCCGATGATGATCAGGAACGCAATGACGACCCATTCTCCCATGCCGATCTCTCCCGCGCTGGACTGCCCAGGCCGGGTCTTGAACCGTCGGGCGGGATGATCTTTAACCACGAATCGCTGCGGTGATCGCGTTGGACAGCTTCACGATTGGCGAGCGATCTTTCTCGACCGGCTGAGACGACAGGATCACCGCGGCTGTCTGGTTCTCGCGGTTCATCCAGAACAGCGTCCCCGTCGCGCCCCAGTGACCAAAAGCGGAGGCCGGCAACAGGTCGCTCAGGCAGGCCGGATGTGCCGGCCAGTTGAGCCGCCATCCATAGCCCCACGGGCGCGTCCGGCGATCGGCTTCGGGAACGTCCGGGAAGTCGTCCAGTCGGTTTGTGGTGGAAAGACTCGCCGTTGCCGGCGAAAGCACGCGAACGCCTCCCAGCGATCCGTCGCCGAGCATCATCGCACAGAATCTGGCGAGATCGCCGGCCGTCGAAAGCATTCCGCCCCACGGAGCGCCGAGCTGCTGCCAGTATCGACTGTTCCAGTTCCAGTCGTTCCCGCCCGCCATCTCGCCGGGAACGCGAATCTCGGCGACAGGACTTTCCACGATCGGACGCACGTCCCCCAGGCTGGTCGACGTCATCCCGAGAGGATCGAAAAACGTTTCCTTGAGAAACCGGCCGCACGAGATACCAGAGACCGATTCGATGATCTCCCCCAGCAGTGCGTATCCGAGGCTCTGGTACTGCACTCCCCGACCCGGCGGAAAATCGAGCCCGATCGCGCACGCGCCGTTGACGAACTCCGCCAATGGAGCGTGCTCTTTGCGCAGGGGAACATTGTTCGGCAGTGAATCGGGGAGGCCCGAGGTGTGTGTCAGCAGGTGACGGACGGTCGTCGGACGTTTTGCAGCGTCGCGATACGCGGGGATGAGGTCCCGGACCCTGTCGTTCAAACCGATGCGTCCCTGCTCGACCAGCGTTATCAGGCCCATCGCCACGACCGGCTTGGTCAGGGACGCGACAACGAACCGGTCGCCCGGCTCGACCTTCGCGTCAGCATCCGCCAGGCGCCGCCGGCCGAAGGCAAGCGGCGCGATGCACCGATTGCCCCGCACGACGCACAATGACAGGGCCGGCAGGAGATCCCGGCCGGTGAGTTCCTGACAAAGGTCCAGCACCCGCTGCCAGCGGTCGAAATCGATACCGCATTCGCCGACGGACGCCACCTTCAGCCCACTGCCATCCCCAGTCATGCCTGGTCGTTCCGCCGCGCGCTGAAATCGATTTCGTGAATCGGCATCAGTCGATTGAGATTGGTCGTCTCGAGCACTTCCCGCACATCGGGCGAGGGGTTGTAGAGATGCACATTGACCCCCAGGCCACGCACGGACGCCATCAGGCCCAGGAATCCGCTGGGGATCAGCCGCACACCCGTGAGATCGAATCCCAGGGTCTTCGCTTTTGCGGACTGCAGCAGCTTGACGAGTTCTTCCCGGCAGAGCGCCAGGTTGATGTCGTCCAGCACATCACGATTGCCAAAGCCGACCACCGTCGTCGGGCCCGCATCATAGACATCCAGAATCGCATCGCTTGTTGGCATTGATGACCCTATCGCGATCGAACGTCCCCGCGGCCGCCGCCCCACTGGTTGAAGTGTAGCAGTCGGTCGACCGCAAAGCAGTGGAGGCGTTCACGAGGCGCTCTGCGCCGCCGTCGCTCACAGCCCGGTCAATCGGGCCACCACCTGGGCAATCCGACGTACGGAGTCATCAATCTCTTCGGCCGTGTTCGTCCATCCGACGCTGAACCGCAACGACGACCTCGCAACCGATTCAGAGCACCCCATCGCCAGCAGAATCGGAGCCGGCTCGGACGACCCACTCGCACAGGCGCTTCCCAGTGAAGCACACACGCCCGCCAGGTCGAGGGCCACCAGGAGGGCGTCTCCGTCGCAGCCAGGAAACGCAATGTTCGACGTGTTCGGCAGCCGGGGCGCGCCCGCAGCGTGAACGAACGATCCCGGCACGGCCGCAAGCACACCCGCTTCGAAGCGGTCTCGAAGCGCCCCGAGCCGTCGAGTCCGGTCGTCACGATCGAGTTGCCACAGTTCGAGCGACTTCGCCATTCCCGCCGCCAGCGAAGTGACTTCCGTGCCCGGCCGCATCCCCGATTCCTGGTGTCCGCCGAAGGCCATCGCCGGGAGGCGGGAACCGGTTCGGACGAGCAGCACGCCGATTCCGCGGGGCCCCCCGAATTTGTGCGCCGCGATCGACATCGTCGTCGCCCCGCTGGCTCGGAAGTCGACGTCGACCTTGCCCGCCGCCTGCACCGCGTCGACGTGAAACGGAATCCTTCCCCCCAGGCACTCTGTCCCCCACGGGCCGACTTCGCGGATCACCCCGGTTTCGTTGTGCGCCAGCATCATGGTCGCGAAGCCGATCGTCGCACTCGGGCCATCCGGCGGCGACAGCATCTCAGCGGCCACGGCCGGGAGCCCTTCCGGTGACATCGGGATCGTGCAGCGACGCCAGCCGCGGGCTTCCAGTTCCTTCAGCGGCTCTTCGATCGACGGGTGCTCCCCCTCCATTGCGGCGAACGTGCCCGATCGGCCGCGAGCGAAACCGAACAGGGCGAGATTGTTGGCTTCGGTTCCGCCGCTGGTGAAAACGATCTCTGACGGCGCCGCGTCGAGCACCTGGCCGATGATTTCGCGGGCCTCATCGAGAACCCGGCGCGCCACTCGGCCGCCGGCATGTCGGCTTCCGGGATTGGCGAAAGCCTCGCGGGAAATGCGAGCCACGGTTTCGACCACCTCCGGAAGGGGAGGCGTCGTCGCGTTGTGGTCCAGATAGATCGAAGACATTCGTCCCGCTCAGTCCCTCGGTCCCGCCGGGGGGGCGTCGCCCGAACTGTCCTGAGCAAGCCGTGCGTTCACCGGGTCACGATCTCTCGAACCAGGCTCTTGGCTGCCTTGTGGGCGTGCTTGATCGCGAAGACGCGGGTTTCGATCTGCTCTTCCGTGTAGTAGCGACCGCTCTCACTGGTCGGCAGGCCTGCCAGCGCCAGCGTCAGCGGCAGCAGGTCCATGAATTCCTTGTATCGCCGCGCCAGGTCGGACGATTGCGAAGTCCCGGAGGTGGAAGGAGATGGTTCAGCCACGTCGTACTCCGCAGACCGTCAAAAACAGGTGTCCCTCATCACAGTTGCGACCGCCCGCCGGTCGACCCTTGCCACCATACCGTGCGCCGCCCGCCATCAGCAAGAACCGACAGGGAGAGCCCTGAATTCCGTCTGCGGTCCGCGACTCGAAGACCGCGAAAGTTCACTCGGACCAGTGACGTGGGCCGGTTCTGCCATTCCGGCAGGTGTTCACACGGTTCGACAGCCTCATTCCCGCCGATCCGGCGATACGTCCTGTCGAGGAAATCTTGTAATTGACCAATTTGGAACGACTTACGTTACTTGTGGTTATTGGTACACCCTTCGCTATGGCCCCCTGTGCGTTCCGGTGCGCCCAGATTCTTGCCGCACTCCGACAAACAGGACGCCGAGCACTGATGCTCGTGATTGAAATCAATCGGCTTCACTCAGCCCGTATTCGACGAGAGGTTTGGGGGTTCAACGATGGCGAAGAAGGTCGCAGCGAAATCCGGCAGCATCAAGCTCGTGCCGTTGGGCGACAAGGTCGTTCTCAAGCGTCAGGCCGCGGAATCCAAGACCGCCGGCGGCATCGTCCTCCCCGACTCCGCGAAGGATAAGCCCCAGAAGGGCGAGATTCTGGCTGTCGGCGAAGGCCACGTGAAGAAGGACGGCACCCGCGTCGCCCTGACCGTGAAGCCCGGCGACCGCGTCATTTTCTCCAGCTACGCCGGCGACGAAATCAAGGTCAATGACGAGGAATACCTCCTCCTCCGCGAGTCCGACATCCTCGCGACGTACTAAAGAGGTCAGAGGCCGGACGTCAGAGGTCAGTGATCTTCTGTCGGGCCTGACTGCGAATGACTGAGGACCGGGTACTGAGGACTCAGTACCGCCTCCACCCCGAACACACCTCCACCACACATAAGCTCCCGGAGCACATCACTCATGGCCAAGATGATTGCCTTTGACCAGGAAGCCCAGGAAGCGATGCGTCGCGGCGTCTCGAAACTCGCCCGCGCCGTTCGCGTCACCCTCGGCCCCAAAGGTCGCAACGTCATCCTCGAAAAGTCGTTCGGTTCGCCGACCGTCACGAAGGACGGCGTCACCGTCGCCCGCGAAATCGAACTGACCGACAAGTTCGAAGACATGGGCGCCCGCATGGTTCGCGAAGTCGCCTCGAAGACCTCGGACGTCGCCGGTGACGGCACGACCACCGCGACCATCATGGCCGAAGCCATCTACAACGAAGGCCTCAAGGCCGTCGTCGCCGGCGTCAGCCCGCTCGAAATGAAGCGCGGCATGGATAAGGCCGTCGCCGACATCACCGCGAAGCTCAAAGACGCGGCAATCAAGTGCGACAAGAAGGAAGCCATCGCCCAGGTCGGCACCGTCGCCGCCAACGGCGACAAGACGATCGGTGAAATCCTCGCCAACGCGATGGAACAGGTCGGCAAGGACGGCGTCATCACCGTCGAAGAAGGCAAGAGCCTGACCACCGACTTCGAAGTCGTCGAAGGCATGCAGTTCGACCGCGGCTATCTGTCCCCCTACTTCGTCACCGATCCGCAGTCGATGGAGTGCGTCCTCGAAGACGCCTACGTCCTGGTGCACGAAAAGAAGATCTCGTCGATCAAGGACCTCGTCCCGGTTCTCGAGAAGGTTGTCAACAGCGGCAAGCCGCTGCTGATCATCGCCGAAGAAGTCGAAGGCGAAGCCCTCGCGACTCTCGTGATCAACAAGCTCCGCGGCACGTTCAAGATCGCCGCCGTCAAGGCTCCTGGCTACGGCGACCGCCGCAAGGCCATGCTGCAGGACGTCTCGATCATGTGCGGCGGCCAGGCCATCTTCGAAGACCTCGGCATCAAGCTGGAAAACATCCAGCTGACCGACCTCGGTCGCGTGAAGAAGGTCGTCATCGACAAGGACAACACGACCCTGATCGAAGGCGCCGGCAAGACGGCCGATATCAAGGCCCGCGTCGACCAGATCCGCAAGGAACGGGAAGGCTCGAGCAGCGACTACGACCGCGAGAAGCTCGATGAGCGGATCGCGAAGCTCTCCGGCGGCGTGGCCCAGATCAACGTCGGGGCCGCCACCGAAAGCGAAATGAAGGAGAAGAAGGCCCGCGTCGAAGACGCCCTCCACGCGACCCGTGCGGCTGTCGAAGAAGGCATCCTCCCCGGCGGCGGCGTCGCTCTGCTTCGCGCCAGCACCGCGGTGAAGCCCGGCGAACTGACCCACGACGAAGAAGTGGGTTACAACATCATCCGCCGCGCCTGCCGCGCTCCGCTGACGCAGATCTCCAACAACGCCGGCAAGGACGGCTCGGTCATCTGCGAGAAGGTCTCGGAGATGAAGGGCAACATGGGTTACAACGCCGCGACCGACACCTACGAAGACCTCGTAAAGTCGGGCGTCATCGACCCGGTGAAGGTCACCCGCACCGCCCTCCAGAACTCGTCGTCGGTCGCCACCCTCCTGCTCACCAGCGATGCCCTCATCGCCGAAGCGCCGAAGGACGACCACCACGACAGCAAGAATGGCGGCGCTGACGACATGTACTAAGAGCCAGTGAGCCGGATGCGTCAGCGTCCGGAGCATTGAGAGTGATCACCACGAAAGCCCGGCTTCTCCAGGAAGCCGGGCTTTTTCGTTTTGGACGCGAACCTCGACGCCGCCCGCGTTATCTTCTTAATCCAGTCGGCCAGGCCGACGATGATCCGGCCGCCACTCGGGGCGGACGCTGTCGACATCAGTCAGCGTTGCTGGTTCGAATCCAGTCCAGACCATTCGCCCCGGCGGGATCAGGAGCGGGCAAACAAATGGTTCCTGCGATCTCCTCTCGGAAGGATCGCTCAGATTTGCCTGATCTGGATGCCCGTTCTCCACATCGATTCCGCTTCGGGGCACTTACACGCGGTCGACAGGAGTCTGCAGCATGACGATCTCCAACCCGGGAACAGAGTTCATCGTCAAAACCACCCATCGCGGGCTCTGGTACGAGAACGGAAAACTCACGAAGGTCCTTGATGCCGGACGGTATGAAATCCCCAAGCGCTCGGCGTGGCGGCGCACTGATCCGAACGTCGAGTGCGTTCTCGTGGATGTCCGTGAACGCGACCTCACGATCAAAGGCCAGGAAATCCTCACGGCCGACAAGGTTGCGATCCGGGTCAGCATCCTCGTGCAGTTTCGCGTGACGGATCCGACCGCCGCGGTGCACAACGTCGAGAACTTCGAGGACCGGCTCTACAGCGATGTTCAACTCGCCGCACGCCGCGCACTCGCCTCAATGGTGCTCGAAGAGATCCTGACCAACCGGAACAAGCTCAGCGAGCAGATCCTGGCAGAGGTCACGGAAGTCGCGGCCGGTTACGGCGTGAACATCCGTCGGGCCGACGTGAAGGATCTGCTCTTTCCCGGCAATCTCCAGGAGATCATGAATCGCGTCCTCGCTGCCGAGCGGCACAGCCAGGCCCAGTTGGTGGAAGCGCGCACGAAGGCGGAGGTGGAGGAGATTCAGGCGCGGTCCCGCGCGGAGACGCGGCGTGTGGAAGCGGAAGCAGAGGCGGCCGCCCGGCGGCTTCAGGATCAGGCGGAAGCCGAAGCCGTCCGCCTGCGCGCGTCTGCTGAAGCACACACCTACGCCGAGCGGTCGAAGTCGGCCAGCGTCCTGGCGCAGCATCCGGCGCTGCTTCGTCTCACGGAACTCGAGACGCTGCAGACGCTGGCCCAGAACGCCAACGCGCGGCTGTACATCGGCTTCGACGACCGCGGCTTTCGAATGCACAGCGACGCATGATCGGCACGATGGGGCGTGGGCGACCCGGCCGAAACTTGCGACCGACTTGATCGGAATGTCGGGCTTCAAACTCGAGGCCCGACACTCTTGTTGCGCCACGTCGCCGCAGAGATTCCTGCCGCGGCGGCTCTTCTCCGGGGCCGTCGGGGGAGAATCGATCCGCCATCGCCATGACAACTAGCTGACAGACCTCTCCGCCATAGTCTCTCTGGGCCGAGGCGGGGCATTGCGGACCTTTCAAGCCATGACGGCGCAGCGAAGGTCGGCGGGAACGCGCTGTGTCGGCGGGGCGCGGGACACGAACTCTCGGGGCCGAGAGTTCGTCGGTTGCAAAGGGAGGGGCGACGTTGCTTCAGCGTCGGGGCCAACTCGAGCACGGGGTGAACCGGCATGGACTTGCTGGTTCAGGATCAATCCCGCACGGCGCAACCGGGTCGCAACGCCGATCCGCCCTCGCCGGGAACGTGCGCACCTCGGAACGCGAAGCGGTGGCGGACCGCGGCGCCAAGGCAGGCACGCTCCACATTCCGGGACTGACGGATCTCTGGTCCGCGACGAAGGGCGATCCGCGGATCATGATTGCCGTCCTGGATGGTCCGGTCAGCCTGGCCCATCCTGCTTTCTCCGGCGCTCGCCTGAGCGTGGCTGGAGTGCACGGCGAGGCAACCGGCGCCTCGGCCGCGCACGGGACGCATGTCGCGAGCGTGATCTTCGGCCAGCATGTCGGGCCTGTCGCGGGGATTGCTCCGAATTGTCGCGGCGTGATCATCCCCGTGTTCAAGGACGGAGCGGACGGGCGAGTCGCGCCCTGTTCACAGATCCGCCTGGCGGAGGCCATCACTCTGGCCGTGGAATTCTCCGTGAAGAATGGGGCGGACTTTCTTGTCATCAATATCAGCGGCGGTGAGTTCACTCCGTCCGGAGAAGCTCATCCCATCCTGGAGAAAGTCGTTCGTGGATGCGATCGACGAAAAGTGTTGATCGTTGCTGCGGCAGGGAATCAGGGGTGTGACTGCCTGCACATTCCTGGCGCGATTCCATCTGTTCTGGCCGTCGGCGCCATGAACTCGGAAGGTCATCCGCTCGAGTTCAGCAATTGGGGAGCCGCGTACCAGGCCCAGGGTGTTCTGGCCCCGGGTGAAAACATCCTCGGAGCATCTCCGTCCGGCGAGGTCGCTGCCCACACAGGAACAAGCTATGCGACTCCCATCGTGGCGGGCGTCGCAGCGCTGCTGCTCTCGTTGCAGCTGCGCCATGGAATTCATCCCTCGGCTGCCAGCGTACGTGAGTCGATTCTCGGGTCCGCCTTGGGATGTCAACACCGGCCGGTGAAGGATTGCCGCCGACTTCTGGCAGGACGGCTGAACATTCCCGGTGCAATCGCACTCTCACTCAGCAAAGGGCAGGCTTCGATGGACTCACACCTCGAATTGGGATACAGCGGAACTCCAGGCAATGTTCTTCCACAGGGCGATGGGGTGGCCGCAGACGTGACGACGTCTGCGGCGTCAATTGAGACGCCCCTGCCATTCTCTCAAGTCACGTGTTCGTCGATCGAAAACTCGATGCCGGAACTGGTGATGCCGTCCGATTGTGGATGCGGCGGAAAGAAGACCTCGGCTCCCTCCTTCCAGAAGGTCTACGCCATCGGGAAGCTGAGCTTCGACTATGGCACGCGGCAGCGGCGTGAATACTTCGCGAACCGGATCGGCGGCGATCCGGAGAACCATACCAATCTCTTTAACTACCTCACGGCCCGGCCAGTAACAGTCGACGACGCCGGGACTCCCATCCAGGCGTTCGACGCCACCGGCAGGCCGATTCTCAACGACGCGGGAAATCCGCTTTACCTCGGTCTTCCACACTACACGATCCTGAACGGTCCCCAGTTCGCCAACCGCACGGACGTCACCGCGCTGACCTGGATTCTCAAGATCGATGAGACGCCGATCTATGCCATCAATCCCATGGGGCCATTTGCGTTCGAAACCCACGACACTCTGACGGCCTTTCTCAGGAGTCAACTGCCGCCCCCACCTCCGCCTGAAGATCCGGAAGGACGCCGGCCCCGAAGAGGCCGAAGAGAGGAGCCAGTGCAACTCCCGGGGATCGTCTACGGAGAGGGAGTCGAACGGATTGCCGTGCCGGGCGTGATCATTGGGGAGACGCGTCTGTACACCGGTGAGCAGGTGCCGGTCCTGGCGCCCGATCACCGCGGAATTGCCAACTGGACGACGGACGCGTTGATCGACGCCATCACCGCTCACTTTCCGGCCGGTGGCGACGATCTGGGAGGACGCGGAGCCATCGAGATGACCAGGGACATCCTGGACCGGATGTATGAGCTCACGAGAAACCTGGGCATCTCGTCACGAGATCGGGCGCTCAACTACGCCGCGACCGATGCGCTGCAGCTCCAGGGCATCCTGGCCGACCCCGCCAACCAGTCGCGTTTCGTCGGAATGGAACTGGACACGATCGAGGTGGAGAAGAGTCCGATCTGCCGGCCGGATTACGACTGCTGGGACGTGGTGATCATCTTCTTCAATCCGGACAACCTCCAGCAGGCGCGTCGCGGAATCCGGTACACGATCGATGTCAGTGATGTGATGCCGCACATCCTGTCCGGATCACAGAGGGTCTTCACGTTGCGCTGATCAGTCGTCACCGAACCCACTCTCTGGAGGACTGACATGAAGCTTCCCAATCTGACCCCCGCCTCCCGCCGCGGCGAGAGACCGGCAGTCGAACACCTGAAAGACTCCATCAACGGAATCGTGCCGTCCGCGAGCGTCGTCGGATTTGGCAGCTGCCAGACCAGGTGCTTCGGCGGATGGTGCCGACAATGTTGTCCTGGATCTGACTGCGTGACCTACGCCGATCCCGGCCAGTCCTGAAGCTGAGTGCTGGAATGAGAGCGTCTCTCGTTCCGAAGTGTCGTTGGACCCCAAAAAGGAGGGTGAGATGAAGCTTCCAAAACAGACTGTGAACCGGGATCGCGGCAACGAAACCGCGCCGCAAAGCACGGGGGGCGTCGCCCCACAGTCGTTATGCCAGATCGGGTGCAATCTGGCACACGGCGCGTGCATCGCGGCCGGCATTCCTCCAGCGGTCTGCAACGCAGGGCTCGCCGCGTGCCTCAGCGCCTGCTAGCCAGGCCGCAGGAACCAGCGCAACGGGCTCAACGTCGGCATGAACGTCGCCTGAGCGCCAGCGCTTTCCCGTCGTGCCGCGGTTCAAGCAGCCGCGGCACGCGGTCTTGTCATCCGCCGCGTGGTCGTCGCGCGCCCGGAGGACAGTCCCTATTGGCCATCCATCGAGAGAGGTTCCTATGAGGCTGCCGAAGTTTTCGATGAACGTCGCTTCCCGGCAGGGATCCGATCCGTTCCAGGCCCCCGGGCGGAACGAATCCGGCCCTGCAGCGGAGACCGCCAACGGTCTGTCGCCCTCGGGCGAATGCGGCTGCGGTGGACGCCGGCACTGTCTGGGGCCCTGCGTCCTGGGAAGCTGCCTGGGAACATGCATCCCCAACGTGTGATCGGCTGAACCGTCGACCACGCGATGCGCTGTCGCTCGAAAGGAAGCGTCGTGGACCGCAGGGTGAGTCTGGGCGATCTTCGGCTGGGTTCACCCTGCTTGCGTTCCGCACAACACGAAGGCATCGAGGGCCCAAGACCCGTGGAAGCCCTCAACGAGACGTGCGTACACCGCCGTGTTGGCCGTGTACGCACGCCAGCGTTTGCCAGGTCTGCATGGCTCAAAGAGCCTTGGCGCGAATTCCGTTCAACAGAACTGCTCGCGCCGTCAACTCGCGAGATCGGCATGATCCGTTTCACGAAATCGGAATACCGCGACTGCTGTCGCCGAGCCACCTCCCGGCTTGCGCTGCCCCGTCACAACCGCTAAAAGTGACCGGTCGCGCCGCCTTCCGGCGCGGTTGAGTGTTCGGGGAGTCTCGTTGTGCTTGAGAATTCGCGGAGCCGTGCCCTGTTGTCGCGACAGACATCGAGGCTGTTGATTGTCGATGTCCAGTCGAAGCTCATTCGCATCATGCTCGATGCGGAAGCGACGACGGATGCCTGCCGGCGGTTGCTGGAGGCAGCCCGCGTGCTTGGAATTCCGACCGACGCCACGGAGCAGTATCCCAGGGGGCTGGGAGCGACGGTGGAATCGCTGGCCGCGCACCTGGACGCTCCCGTCGCCAAGATGCGGTTCAGCGCGGTCCCCTCACTCGAATGGATGGCCAGCGCAGCCGCCGGCGAGCGACGCCAGGTGGTCGTTGCCGGAATTGAAACCCACGTCTGCATCCTGCAGACCGTGCTCGACCTCGTCGCCCGCGGGTTCGACGTGCATGTCCCGGCCGATGCAGTCACCTCCAGAAAGTCGCTCGATCACGAGATCGCCCTCCGGCGGATGAGCGCCGAAGGCGCGACGATCACCACGTGGGAATCGGTCCTGTTCGAGTGGTGTGAGACGGCTGAAGCGACGGAGTTCAAGACGATCAGCCGACTCGTCGTCGAACGCGCGAAACCGGATGCGTGAAACTCCGGCAGGGCGCGCCGCGGTCGGTCGCGTCCTCAGGGGGCGATCAGCAGGTCGATGAGGCTGGTCGTCAACGGTAGGCCGGTGCGTTCTTCGAAGCCGAGAAACATCGGGCTGGGATTGGCCTCCAGCAGGACGTATCGCCCATCGACTGTCCTGCGGAGATCTATGCCGGTCCACACCAGGCCGAGCACGGCCGCCGCCCGGCGGCAGAAGTCCGCGACGTCAGAGGGAAGTGCTATCAGTTTGAGCCGTGCGGACGGATCGTCGCGATAGTCGAGGGCCGAAGTCTCGAATTCGCAGGCGTGCAGGGCCTCGCCGGCGATGAACACGCGGACGCTTTCGCCGACAATCTCCTCCTGCAGGGCGATCGGCGCGATCGCCAGGTTCCGCAGGCGCTGGCTCGAGAGATCCTTGAGTGCCAGGCGCCTCGCGTGAGCGCCTCCCTGAACCGGTTTGGAGATCACCCGCGAATGCCGGCGCACAAACTCCCGCACCGCGTCGGGGTCGTTCGTCACGAGCGTGGGAGGAACCGGAATCCCGGCTGCCGCGAGGATCGCCAGCTGGGCCGGCTTGGTCTGATGGGATTGATAGGCGGCCCAGGAATTCACCCACCGCGCCGGAAGCTGGATCAACAGCGACTCGAACAGACTTCGTGAATCGTTCTGGGCGATGTACGACTGGTCGCTGTCCGGGAGTCGCGGCGACAGGACGCCAAAGTAGTTTCGCCAATAGACCGCGCTGATCTCTTCGAGCGGAATCGTCCGGCCGTCTTCGATCGTGATGAAGCCGCTGCCGGTGTCTGGAGACCAGCTGATTCGCAGGTTTTGCGGAAACCGGCGGCTGTCGAGCAGGAAGGCCGGTCGTCCGATTCGGGCAAGAAACTGCAGAACATGCATCGCATGTTCGTCGTCTTCTCCGCCGAGAATGAGGATGGGCATCGCTGATTCCACCGGTTGACCGCGTGTCTGGACGCGCTACGATCAATCCTGCGGCTGGCGAATTCGCGTGCCTGGATCAGGACAATGCAACATCCATTTGATGGCGTGATTTTACCCGTTGACGACGTCGGGACGGAGAGAACTGTCGAGGGGAGGTCGCCGCGACGCGGCTTTTTCAAGACAGCCGCCGCCTATGCTCTGGGGCTCCTGACATTCGGGGTTGCAGGGACCGCATTCGCGCGTGACGGATGGCGTCACCGTTCGGGCGGACGCCACTACTACTCCCAGCCGCGGCGATATTGGAGTTCGCCGCGTCACGACGTACGCCGTCGGCGAGGAAGGGGGAGGCCGGGTGACGACGTATGCCATTGGTGAGGAAGGCGGCGGCCGGGTGACAACGTACGCCGTTGGAGAGGAAGGCGGCGGAACGGTGACCACCTACGCCGTCGGAGAAGAAGGGGGAGGCCGCCCACCAGTACAGGCGACGACTTACGCGCTGGGCGAAGAAGGTGGGGGTGGCAGCGTGACGACCCAGGCGCTGGGGGAAGAAGGAGGACGGACTCCGCGTTGAACGCCGGCCGCGTTTGCACGTGATCCGAAGATGGTGCGAATTCTCCGCAGCTCGAGAACGGTCAACATTGTCAGGATGTACGAAAAAAGAGGCCCGGTCAAACAACCGGGCCTCTTCTCCTGGAACGACGACCGTCGATCTTCAGTTCGTCATCTCATCCACCAGTGCCTGCGCCCCGTACACCTTCTTGAGAGATTCGACGATCGCCCGCGCGTCGACACTCACGGCGCGGCATTGCTTGTCCGTATAGCCCACGTCGAGCGCCAGGCCGTAGATGTTGCTGTCGAACAGCAGCCCGACGATCCGACCTTCCCGATCGACAATCGGGCTCCCGGAGTTGCCGCCGATGTGGTCGAGCTTTGAGACGAAGTTGAATGGCGTCTCGAGGTTCAGCTTGTCCCTGGCCTCGATCCACCGTTTGGGAAGGTCGAACGGTTCTTTCCTGTCGTTGAGTTCCCAGCGCTTGTAAAGGCCGGCGAAATGCGTGAACGGCTGAACCTTCTGGCCGTTCTCTTCGAAGCTGGCGACGGGACCGAACGAAAGACGCAGCGAGAACGTCGCGTCGGGATAGACATCTTCGCCGCCGAGAGCCAGCCGGGCGGCGGCGATCTTCGAGTAGGCCTGCCGCAGCCGTTCTTCCACCTGCGTTTCGTAGGTTTTCCTCGCCTGCCGCGCCTTCTCATCGACGATTCGCGCCAGTTTCAGCAGAGGATCCTGGCTGGCCCGGATCTTTTCCGGGCCCCCTTCCAGCAGTTCCTTCCGGTAGTCCGCTTCGTGCAATCTTGAGCCGTTGACCAGCGCTGCGGCGCGTTCGACGGGCGACGCACCATCGAGAACCTTCTTCAGCAGCGGGTCATCCGCACCGACGCTGGTAAACCACCTCGTCAGCGAGGAACGCAGCTTGATGATCTCCAGGTCCGGGTAGACGGGGACCGGCGCTTCCAGCCCGTCCCTGATGGTCGGCAGGTTCGATTCCGAAAAGTCCTTCAGGCGATCCGCGTTCGGCTTGCCGATCTCATCGGCGTAACGCACGAGGCTCCGTGCGAAATGGAACATCTTGCTCTCGAAGGCGGCGCCCCTCTCCAGGTTGTTGTAGTCGTGTCGCACGGCTTCCCAGGCCTTGCACGCTTCGGCAACCTCATGGAACGCAGCTTCCGTCGACTTCAACCCGGGATTGGCCGCGATCTTCGATCGGAACTCCTTCTCGAATTCCATCTTCGCATCCATGAACTCGGGGCTCTGTAGCGTTTCCAGCCCGCCGGTGCGGGCCTTCCGGCTGTTCTGGATGCCGAACAGATCGTCCTTGGCCCGACGACCATTCTCCGGGCTCCGGCCGCTCCAGGAGTTCAGCGCCACTTCCAGCCGGCGCAGCAACTCGAGGATCTCCGGAACGGCGATGTCGCGCATGTATTCCAGATGCGCGACCGTGTTGAGGCGGTTCGTCCGCGCGGGGTGCCCGGCGATGAACACCAGGTCCTCTTCCTTCAGGTCCTTGCCCCATTTCAGGAAGTGTTCGGGTTTGACCGGCTTGTCGTCTTCGTAAACGCGGAAGACGCAGAAATCGAGGCAGTAACGCGGATACTCGAAATTGTCGGGATCGCCGCCAAAGAAGGCGATCTGCATCTCTGGAGCCATCACCAGACGCACGTCGGTATAGCGCTTGTAGGAATAGAGATGATACTGCGCGCCCTGGTAGAGCGTGACGACCTGGCACTTCAGCTTCGTCTTGTCCTGGGCTTCCTTCTCGATCGTGTTGATCGTGGCCTGGCGGGCCTTCTGCGAAGCTGCCAGGTCCATTCCCTCTTTCACGGAGCCAGTCACCCTGGCGGTAACGTCCTCGATGCTGACGAGATTGTTCAGCTCAAGGTCGGGGCATTTCAGCTCTTCAGCGCGGGTCTTCGCTGAGAAGCCGTCCTTGATGTAGTTGTGCTCGGCTGTCGAGAGCTGATCGATGAATTCCGAGCCGACATGATGGTTGGTGATCACCAGCCCTTCGGGCGAAACGAACGAACCCGAGCCTCCCGGAAAACGCACGCACGAACGCATCAGGTGATGCGTCCATTCGTCGGTGGCGTCGAATCCGTAGCGTTCCTTGAGCTGCTTTTTGGGGAGGGCGTTGAAGAGCCACATCCCTTCATCGGCCTGGGCGAGGCCGGCGGCGATTGCCAG
Source organism: Caulifigura coniformis (assembly GCF_007745175.1). Classification (GTDB taxonomy): domain Bacteria; phylum Planctomycetota; class Planctomycetia; order Planctomycetales; family Planctomycetaceae; genus Caulifigura; species Caulifigura coniformis. Next base: position 2,643,515 of record NZ_CP036271.1, read on the forward strand.
GCTGGCGAATGCCATCATCGCCGGACGCAGAAATTTCCGTGACATGATCATCCTCATTGAGATCCGGGGTCAGGTGGCATCTTAGGGGGGCCGGCGGGCAGGAAAAGTGTGGGCCCACCGGCGTCGGATTCGCTCCCGGGAACGGGCGTGAAGACGATCTTATGTTCGCTTCAGTCGTGCTTCAGACGGGCGGTCTATCCTCACGGGCCGCGGGATCATGGGCGGTCCGGATCACAGACGGTTCGAGTCCGGGGGGGACACTGCGTATACTTGTCCTTTGCGATGATCCTGCGAGTGTCCCGGCGTCAACGAGCCTGGAATGACCGGAGAATCGCGAGATGACGACTGAATCCATGACCACCGGTGCGGATGCCGCCCGGGTGAAAGTCCGCCGTATGAGCCGAATTCTGGTGATCGAGGATGAGTCGCGAATCAGCGACTTCGTCGTTCGTGGGCTCTCCGAAGAAGGTTACCGCGTCGAGCATGCGGCCGATGGCGTTGCTGGCTGGACGGCCATGCAGGCTTCGCAGTGGGACCTGATTCTTCTCGACTGGTGGCTGCCGGGTGAGGATGGAATCCATCTCCTGCGCAGGTTCCGGCAGAAGAATCGCTCGACGCCCGTCATGCTCCTCACTGCACGCGATGCCGTTCCCCAGCGGGTGGAAGGCCTCGATGCCGGCGCCGACGACTATATGTGCAAGCCGTTCTCGTTCGAAGAACTGCTCGCACGCGTGCGCGTCCTGCTGCGGCGACCGGGACAGGACTCCCTGACGCTCGAGTATTCCGATATCCGGGCCGACCTCGCCAGCCAGCGTGTCTCGCGCGGCGGTCAGTCGATCGATCTCACCGCCAAAGAGTTCCTGCTGCTGACTCTGTTCCTGCGGAACCCGGGAGTCGTCCTGTCGCGAACGCGGATCTTCGACAGCGTCTGGGGCGAACAGTATGACGGGTCGTCGAATACGCTCGAAGTCCATATCAAGGAACTGCGGCGGAAACTCGAGGTGAACGGGCCCCGGGTGATTCAGACCCGCCGTGGTAGCGGCTACATGCTGGACGCAGCCCCCGGTGACGAGGTCTAAGGCATGACGCTCGTCAATCGAGTCTCTGCCTTCTTCCTGATTGCTCTGGCGTCGTCGCTGGCCGGCTTCTCACTGCTGCTCTACGGGCTCATGGAGCGAAACCTGACGCAGCAGTTTCATCAGCGGATGCACTCGGCGATCAACACCCTGATCGCCGCCATCGAAGACGAACCGGACGACGTGAAATGGGAGCGCTCCGACCATACTGTCGCGATCGGAGCCGAAGACGGACTCGAGGAGATTCGCTGGGCGGTTTTCAATGAGGTCGGAGGGACCGTCGACCACTCCGGGAATTTGTCGCTCGAAGAGGAACGCGATCTGGCGGAGGTGGCCCGCTACGAGCTGGGCCGGGATTCGATGGATCCCGAAGGAACAGTCCACACGCACTTCCGCCGCGGCGATCGGGAATACCTGACGGCCTTCCGCTCGGCCGAGGCCCCGAAGCCAGTCGAAGAGCGGACCTCGCTCGAGTTTTCGCGGCTCGTCGTCGCCGTGATGTGTTCGAACGAATCGCTCGACAGAAACCTCCACGAACTCGCTCTCCTCGTCGGCGGCCTGTCGATCGGCACATTCCTGCTTGCCGCCATCGCCGGCCGGTGGTATTGCATCAAGGCGCTGCGCCCCGTGCGGATCATGGCCGACCGCGCCCGGTCAGTCACCGCGGCCGATTTCCGCATGCGGCTGCCGGTGACCGACCAGAGGGACGAAGTGGCCGAACTGGCCCTCGCCTTCAATTCACTCCTCGATCAGCTGCAGGGCGCCTTTGAGCGTCAGCAGCGGTTCACCGGCGACGCCGCCCATCAGCTGCGAACCCCGCTGACGGTGCTGCAGGGGCAGATCGATGTGACATTGAGACGTCCCAGAACGCCGGAGGAATACAACCGGACGTTGACGCTGCTGCGTGAGCAGGCGACGGAAATGCATCAGGCGGTGGAAGGCCTGCTGTTCCTCGCGCGGGCCGAAGGGGAAGGACATCCTCCGGTGTTTGAGGAGGGGGATGTCGCAACATGGATTTCGCGTCAGCTGGAACGATGGAACATCCACACCCGTCGGATGGACCTGGTGGTGCAGGTGGAGCCCGATCTTCGACTGTCGACCTCCTGGGCCCTGCTCAGTCAGCTGCTCCACAATCTTGTCGACAATGCCTTCAAGTACAGCGCTCCCGGTTCGCAGGTCATCGTCAAGGCGGTCCGGCAGGCAGATGAATTCGTCCTGTCCGTGCAGGACCATGGCCACGGCATCTTCAAGGAAGACCAGCCCGCGATTTTCGAGCCGTTCTTTCGGTCGAAATCGGCCAGGCGATCAGGCGTTCCGGGAGTCGGACTCGGACTTCCGATCGTCCAGAGGATCGCGCAGGCGCTTCAGGGACGGATCGAGTTCGAAAGCATTCCCGACGAAGGAAGCACGTTTCGTTTGCGCGTGCCCCTCCACCCCGGTTCACTGGGCGCGACAGAAGAACGCCCCCGTGGACAGGTGGTCGACCGCGAGCCGGCGGCGACCACCTAGGGGATCGGTCCACAGTTGCGTGACCGGGCCGCGCCCGGCAGACGGCTCTCACATGAATGGGACTGACGCCAGTTCCCCGGCCGACATGTCACTTCGACGGGGCAGGCGGTCGGCTCCAGCCGGCCTTCATCGCGTGGCGCCACCAGCGGAGATAGAGCGGCAGCCACTTCCATAACTGGAATCGCGATTCGCCGGCGGTGCGGTCTGTCCACGTTGAGGGTGTTTCCGCGATCCGCTCCCGTCGCGCATAGGCCTTGGCGGTGAGTTCCAGGCCGATCTCGAATCCGCGCTCGCTCTCGATTCCCATCTCATTGACGAGATCGGCGTCGTACAGCCGGAAGTTGTTCGTGGCGTCGTGCGTGGGCAGCCCCGCGAGATAGTACAGCGACAGGCCGGCCATCCGGCTGAGCGTCCGCTTGAGCAACGGGCCTCCCACCTGCTTGCCGCCGCGCATGTAGCGGGAGGCGCAGACGACGCGATTCCCTTCGCGGTACAGGCGGAGCATCTCCGGCACGCAACGGAGATCGTCGGACAGGTCCGCCATCACCACCAGCGCCGGGCCCGAACCGGCCGCCTGAAAGCCGGCCCGGATGGCGTTGGCCGGGCCCCGGCCGAGAGTGTTGTGAACGAGGCTCATCCAGGGACGCGTCGCCGCCAGTTCGCGCGCCACCGGAACCGTCGTGTCGCCGTCGAAGTCGTACACCATCAGCAGGCGGAACGGCTGCGGGATGTCCCGCTCCACCTGCTCGACCAGGCGCGGGAAATTCTCGTGCTCGTTGTAGACCGGCACGATGAGCGTCAGCAGCTCCGCCTGTGGGGAGGAGTCCATCAGATCGTTCCCAGTTTGATCTGCTCGGCGATCCAGGGGAGTACTTCGTCGAGAATCTCGTCCAGTGTCGTCGCGGCCTCGAATCCCAGGAGACGCTTTGATTTTTCGACCGACGGAGACCGGAACGCGACGTCGTGGGGAAACGGGGCGTCGCTGACGTAGTGGAACGGCTTTGATGCGCCGTGAACTTTCTTCCAGATCGCCTCGGCCAGTTCGAGCACCGTGGTCGGCGTGGCCGTGGAGATGTTGAAGTCGTCGTTCAGGGCCTGCGGGTGCTCGACGCAGACACGGATGCCGCGGGCGAGGTCGCCCCCATAGGTGTAATGCCGGACCTGCGAACCGTCTCCCAGCAGGTGCAGCGGATCCTGGCCTTTGAGGATCTTCTGGGCCAGGTCGGGAACAACGTGGCTCAACGCCAGCTTGATGTTGCCCGACATCACCTCGTGGTCGGCCAGCGCTCGCCGCTCACCGATGCCGACGCAGTTGAACGGTCGGACGATCGTGTAGGGCAGGGCATACTGCTGGAACGCCCCCTGGGCGAAATACTCGGTGGCGAGCTTCTGGAACCCGTATGTCGAGGAAGGGGGAGGGCTCCGGCGCTCCGCCCCTTCGGGCGTCGGGAATTCCGTCGCGTTCTCGAACACCATCGACGACGACAGCACCGTCACCTTCTGCAGGCTCCCTCTCGCATGGGCCGAGATGGCGGCCTCGAACGCGGCCGCGGTGATCCGTTCGTTTTCGGCCAGCAGGTCGAACGCGAGCGCGTGGAAGTACGCGATCCCGCCGATCATTGCCGCGGCGGCGAGGAAATGGTCGCAGTCGAGCAGAAGCGACTTGAGCAGGTCGACGTCTTTGGCGTCGCCTCGAACGAACCGGTAGCGGGGATGATCGCTGTAAGCGGGCCGCAGTTCGCCATACTTCGAGAAGTTGTCGATCCCGACGACGTCCCAGCCGGCGTTCAGGAACTCACCGACAACATAGGCGCCAATGAACCCGGCGGACCCGGTGATCAGAATCTTCGGCATGCGCTGACCGATCCCACTTCAGAATGTTTCAGGGCGAGTTGACTGGAAGACGTCAGCGAATGGCCTGCTTTTTCAGGAATCCGAAAACGTCAACGACCGGCTTGTCGATCACAAGGTCACGATACTGCGAATGACAGGCCCCCAGGATCAGGAAGTCCGATTTCGCGACGCACTCGTCCAGCGACACGAACGAAGGATCGACAATGTAAGGGTCCGTGCAGAGCACCTCGCGACATTCCAGGGTCAGCACCTTGCGGAGCTTGTACGACAGCGAGCTCCGCGGATCGTCGCAGTTGCCTTTAAAGGCCATCCCGAGAATGCCGGCGGTCGAATGGATCAGCGGCCCTTTGGACTTCAGCTGGTCGACAATGAACCGGGGGAGCCCTTCATTGATCATCATCGCGTTCTGCCCGAGCGTGAGCAGATTGTGATTGAACGACGCCAGCTGCATCGTGTCTTTCAGCAGGCACGGCCCCCCTGCGAATCCCGAACGGGCAAAGCCCTTCATCCGCGGATAGTCGAACGTCACGGCGTCATAGATACGGCCGAAGTCGGCGCTATGACGCTCCGCCAGCATGTAGAACTGGTTCGAGATGGCGAAGTTGATGTAGCGAAAGCTGTTGGTGAACAGCTTGGCGAGTTCGGCTTCGACGGGAGATAACGGGATCACCCGCGCCCCGAGGTCTTCAAAGAATTTCGTCGCCCGCTCCTCGGCTTCGGGCGAGCAGCCCGAGACGATCTGAGGCAGTTCCGTCAGCTCGCGGAGCGCATAGCCCTGCGCGATTCGCTCGGGGCAGTAGGCGACCTGCGCCTCGATTCCCCGGTCGGCCACGCGGCGGGCCAGCCGCTCGGTAACCCCTGGGAACACCGTACTGCGGATCATCAGCAGCTGGCCGTCGCGCATCCACTGCACGACGTCATCGATCACGCGGTCGAACGTGCGGATGTCCGGGTCGAGGTATTCGTCGACGGGCGTGCCGATCGTGACCAGGACGACGTCCTGGTCGCGGACTGATTCCGCCGCCAGCGTCAGCTTGAGTCGTCCGGATGCCAGGCACTTTGGCAGGAGTTCGTCCGCCCCAAGTTCGTCAAACGGAACCTTCCCCTCGGAGACCGTTTTGACGGACGCGGCATTCACGTCGACGAGCGTCACCGTGTGTCCGCGATCGCACAGCAGCAGCCCCAGCGGAAGGCCGATATGCCCGCAACCGCCGACGACGGCGATCCGAAGGGGTGACGCAACCTGCCTGGGGACCGAGCTCGCAGACATGACGACGTGAGCCGCTAAGGGGACGGAGAGGTTTTGGCCGTGGACTGCGGACGGTAGACCTCCGCATAGCACGCCAGAGGATCATCCTTGGGGCCGAAACTTCGGACAAGCTCGCCTTCAAGTTGCTTTGGAATTTCCTTCCGAAGTCCGTCGCGGCTGACGACCAGCCAGTCGTACGGCTGGCGTTCGACCTGGAAATCGTAGGGATTGGCGCGGAGTGTGACGTTTTTTCCGGCCAGCCAGAGTTCAAAGACGAACTCGGGGTCAGCCAGGTACGCCCCCTCGGAAGGCAGCTCGGCGACGACCCGACGCGCGAACTCGGGTCCGTCATACCGGGCATCGGCCGTCGGAACGACCTGTTTCCACCAGGTCCGCAGACCCGATTCCGGAATGAGCAACGCGACGACGCCAACTGCGAGGCCTGCGGCCGCGACAGCGGACCGCGATTTCAGACGGTCGAGAACCTTTGCAAGGCAGACTCCCGCCGCTGCAAGCGCGAGCGCCCCCGTGAAGCACCAGTATCCCTTCGTGGGATGAAAGCCCTGGATCGCCGTCAGCAGGTACAGCCCCCCCCAGACCAGCGCGACCAGCCGCCGTTCCGCGGAAGTCGCCGATCGGCGAAAAGCGAACAGCGTGGCGACGATCACACCGACGGCCATCAGGCCCGTCTGGGCAGCCCCCGCCTGTTCATAGAGCAGCCGCGCCTGGTGAACCACATACGGCCACGGCCACAGAAGCCGGACCGTCAGCCCGGGCCCGGCCGGTCGGAGAACGTTATTGAAGAACTGGTGCTCGAAGGCGTCGCGATGCGCCAGGATCAACGGCAGCCACAGCGCGAACACGACCAGCGTCGTCATCGTCAGCAGCGAGGCCGCAATCAGTCGCTTCGTGATCCGCGCGGCGATCAGCAGCGTCCACACCCCCGCAAGCAGGCAGAAGATGATGGCGAACGGATGGCAGAGCATTCCGAGTCCGAGCAGCGCGCCGGCGGCGATCACCCACCGCAGCCGCCCCGTGTCGGCATAGTTCCACACGAGCAGAATCGCACCCAGCCCGCAGGTCGCGCACGGCTGGTCGGGACGGGCCATCGTCGCCGCGAAAAACAGCACACGCGACAGCCCATAGAGCCCCGCCGCCCACAGGCCCGCCATGTTGCCCGCGACGCGGCGGGCCAGTTCGTACACGAGCCAGATGGCCACGGCGCCTGCCAGGAAGCACGGCCAGCGCCCGGTCGGGTATCCCGCCGGCAGGGCCAGGTAGAACGGAGCCTGCAGGTAGAACAGCCCGGGCGGCAGCGCAAACACCGCCTCGTCCGCTTTGTAGAAGAACGCATCCGGATGCCGGGCCGGGTAGAACGGGATCCGCGGAACGCCTTCGCGGGCCACCGTCAAACCCGGCGGGGCGAACAACTGCTCATCCTGGCCGCCGAGCTGCTTGAGAACGAACGGAACCCGGAAGGCCGCATAGACCGCGAGAATCACCAGCAGCCAGGCGATCGACCACGAGCGTGATCCCGCCTCGATGCGGTTCTCGGCTTGATGCCCACCGTCGGTCATGAGGATCGCTTGGCCCCTGCGGTGTCCGCCTGCACCCGTTCGATCGCCTGGCAGATGTATTCGATTGCCCCGCGATGCTCGAGCAGATCAGCGAGCAGCCGATGAGCGTTGGTGTTCGAGACCGCGCCGATCATCGGAGTAAAAAAATGGATCGCCTGCGACGTCACGTAGTTCAGCGGATGCGACATCTCGAGAAACGCGAGCGCCGGAACCGTCATGCCGCGACGGACGACTTCGTGCGCCAGGCGATCAACGAGGGCGGCCTGCTCGGGCGTCGGCGTCAGCGGACCGTCGTCCGCGGCGAACGCGTGCTTCAGCCACCCCGGCAGGCGCATCGCGTCATCCTTCCGAGAACAGTGCGTCCACGAAGTCGTCCGGAGAAAACAGCTCGAGATCATCGATCTGCTCTCCCACGCCGACGTACTTCACGGGGATTCCCATCTGCTCGCGGATTGCGACCACGATCCCTCCTTTCGCTGTCCCGTCGAGCTTCGCGAGAACGAGGCCCGTGCAGTTCGCCGCATCGCTGAACTTGCTCGCCTGGCTGAGCCCGTTCTGGCCCGTGGTCGCATCGAGAACGAGCAGGGATTCATGCGGCGCGCCGGGGATCCGTTTCCCGATCACGCGGTGAATTTTCCCGAGTTCCTGCATCAGGTTCTGGTGCGTCTGCAGCCGGCCCGCCGTGTCGATGATGACGACGTCGGCCCCCGTCGTGACGGCCCGGTCGCATCCCTCGAAAGCCACGCTCGCCGGATCGCTGCCCGAAGGCTTGGTCACGATCTCACAGCCCAGACGCTTTGCCCACATCGTCAATTGTTCGACAGCCGCCGCCCGGAAGGTGTCTCCGGCGGCCAGCACCACCTTCTTTCCCGATTTCGTCAGCAGCTTGGCCAGCTTGGCGATCGACGTCGTCTTGCCGACGCCGTTCACGCCGCAGACGAGAATGACCGTCGGCCCCGACTCCGCGAGCTTCAGCGGCGACAGCGGATTCTTTGAATCCCAGGCCACGTCCCCTTTGCCGACGAGGATGATCCGCAGACGCTCCTTGACCGTCCCCCACACCTCATCGAGGACCATCGTGCGGCCAAGGTATTTCTTCCGCAGGTCTTCGACGATCTGGTTCGACGCCGACACGCCCATGTCGGTCGTGATCAGTCCCTTCTGGAATTCTTCGAGCTTCGGCTCATCAAGAATGACGCCTGCTTTGAACAGGTCGCGGACGTCCGTGCGCAAGACGTCCTTCGTCTTCTGCAGCGCACCTTTCAGCTTGTCGAATAAACCCATCGGAGAGCATTCACCTCACGCATCGCACGGTCTCCGCAAGCCCTCGAAAACCTGCTGGTTCCCGACACGGAGAGAAGCCGGAACTTTATCCGCCGGCTCCGCGCGCCGGAAGCGTGTGCGGCACGTCCGATCCGCCGCCACCCGGGCAGCAGACAGGTCCTCCGATCACCGTCCCGCCAGTTGAACCGGCGAGAGTGACTGCACCTGGATCAGGTCGGCCCGCAGCTGCGGCCGATGACCCCGGGGACCGACCAGGCCCATCGACTGGCCAACGTAACCCCGCAGGTCAACCTGGTTGCTCTCGATGAACGCAAGAAACCGGCCATCAGCCGCAGTGATCATGAACTGGGGCAGCCCCGCCCCCCGCAGATTGGTGGCCTGGACGATGCCAGCCCCGGCGAACGGGGAGTTGTTGGGAGCCGGCGTCTGGACGCCTGAGGCCTGAACGACGCCGCCACGAGCCATCGGTGAGGCCGCTCCACCCGCTGGCATCACTCCGCCAGCGGCGTTGACGCCCCCTGCCTGCATCACCCCCTGCTGAGGAGCAAACGCCGGCGCTGCCGACAGCATGGTCTGGGCGGCCGTGGTGGGAGGAACGTTGGTCGGAGCGCCCAGTTGGACGGCTGGGGGCTGCATGGCCATCGACATCGCCGCGGCGGGAGCCGCGGGCATGAATCCGGCGGGCGGGCCCTGGACGGCGATGTTCATTCCCGCGGAGGGGGCCTGAGCCATGGCCGGTGCGACCATACCAAGCAGTTCCGCATCGCGACGCTCGGTCGCGGCAGTCACCTGCGCGAATCGGGCGTAGTTTTCGTACAGCTTTTCCCGTTCGGCCAGCGCCGAAAGACGGACGTCGATCTTCGCGGCGAGCATCGGCTCGACCTGTGCTTTGAGCGACTCATAGGCCGCGCGGAGCTCGCCCGGCTGCCACTGCGAGATATCGAGAGCCATCATGTCGGCGTAACGATTGTCGATCTCAAGAAGTTGCATCCGGTGCGGGTGCGAGGCCAACACGGCCGGCGAAGGAGCGGCTTCTTCGGCCGCGGCGGTTTTCGTCTCGGCCTTGCGGGCAGGAGAGGGGAGCGGCGGGAGTTCGGTGTTGGCGATGGCAACCGCGGCCTTCGTGCCGCGGTGATGCGACGGAATCGCATAGGGGTCGCTGTCGGCGTGCTGGCGGAGGGCTGCATCCGCTGGAACGATGAAGTCGCCCTTCACCCAGCGGTATTCGCGCAGCGGCGGGACGATCTGCAGCATGCGAACGGGGCCCTGCGGCATGGCGAGCGTCTGCTCGCCGATGATTTCCACTTCATCGCCCGATGCCAGGCGACGACCCGTGTAACCGTGATCGTCCGACAGCGTGCTGCCGATGCGAACCACAGCCTGCCCGGGGCGTCCCTGCTCATCGGCCGGGACGTTCACGATGCCGCGATCCCCCTGACGCTCGACGAGCGTCGCCTCGATCCAGCTGATGCTGCCTGGCGGCGGCGAAATCATGTACCAGCCGCCCGGATCGTGGCGGTGGACGATGACCTGCAGATTCCGCTCGAGTTTGCTCGTGGCGTAGTAGTTTTTCCCCGGTCCGCTGCGGACGACAACGTCGTCACCGGCCACCATCGCTTCGTACGGAAACTGCATTTCGCTGGCCCGAAGGCTCGACGAAACGCTGACGACGACACAGGCAAGGGCGAGGGATCGCAACATGGACATCTCCGGGCCTCGAGACGGGCCGCGGCACGCGGACACCAGGACTTGAGGGAAAACCGGGGCGGATTTAGAGAATCACCGGGAAAGTGCTCAAGACGGGGAGCACCCGGCCAATTTCGGCAGAGTGCGGCAAAACCTTTTGAGAGAAGGGGGTTACAGCGTGAGGCCCACTTCACGCCTCTCTGAAACGCAGAAGCGTTCCGGCAGAAGCTGCCGTTTGGCGGGCCGGAGGTCATTGGTAAGGTAGCGCTCATCAATCTCTCCTGGGGGGCACGATGGCTCTGGCGTCTCGACAGATGTGGCTGTTTCTGGCGTTGGTTGGCGGTCTGGCGGGCGATCGGATGGCCCTGGCTCAGGAGACGCCGCCGTTCAGGCCCATTCCGGCCGCGCAGCCGGCCGAGATCGACCTCACCACGAAGTTCGGTGTTAGCCAGCTGGTCGAGCTGAAGAGCGACCGGAAGGGGCAAATCCGGTACGGGATGTTCATCAACGTGCCGAAGAGGCAGAAGGCCTTCGTCACTCTTCAGGAGACGCCCGCCCGCCGTGGATACGCGCGGGGCGGCTTTCCAATCTCGAAAGCCGCTGGCGGCGAAGCCAAAGTCGAGCTGACGTTCGAATACACCCTCGATGAACGGCAGGACGAACCGAATCCGCTGCTCAGCACGGTCGACACAATCGGCTACGCCTGGAAGTCGGCCGGTTGCGACCATCCCGCGGGAGGTGTTTCGGCGTTCAGCCTCCCCCTCAACACGGTGGCAACCGCCGACAAGAAGATCGTCCTGCTCGATCCGAACGACCCCCTGGCCCGGATCGAACAGGGCTACCGGCTGATGCTCATCATTCCGAAGGACGCAAATCCGATAACGCCCGATGAGGTTGAGGCCATCCAGCCACGCGGCGAAGTCATTGTCCAGACGCTGACGCCGACCGAGCCGCCGGAGCCGGCAATCGATGACCAGCTGGTTCGTGCCTGGGAGCGCCGGAACCGGGCGATTGGCACGGGCCATTTCAAGTACCAGGATTCCTTCGTGGCGTATGACCAGGTCAAGCCGCTGACGATCAACGAAATCGACCAGATCCTGGGCGAAAAACCGTGGCAGTTGAGCCGGAAAGAGGGATTCGCAAGGCTCCTGAAGGTGTTCACGCAGGAGACGGCCGACCAGTTCAAAGGTTTGCCGCCCGCCTGGAGCGAACTGCTCTGCGTGGGCCTGCGGTCCATCGAACGGGCTTCCTATGGCGACATCCGCCTCATCGAGGCCGACATCGATCTTCATTTCGACGCGGCCAACCGCCAGCTGAAAGTCGTCCAGCAGGACGCCGAGCCATTCTTGGCGGCCACGAGCTTGTACGACTTTCTGGGAGACCCGTTCGGCCCTGAGTTCCTCAAGGGCGCCAGCACTCGGATGGTCGATGGACTCGCGATCGTCGAGCGGAAGGAAGGGACGATCGTTGTGGATCCCAGGACCGGCTTCGTGTTCTCCAGCCGGATCAACCTGGAGAACGGAGAGCCCTACCGCTACCGATTGCAACTCGATCCCCAGGCGTTTTCTGGCGGCCTCTCTCTCCCACGGCTCGCTGTTTCGATGGACTTCGAAGACGGCAAGCTGAGCAGCGTGCAGGTCTTCTCCGTCGAGGAAATGCGGATCAACGAGCCGTTCACACAGGACGACTTCAAACTCAGGATCGAGCCCGGAACGACGATCGTCGATGAACGGAACGCTGGACCGGATGGTCCGCCTTCGTATCGGCTCAAGCAGCCCATCGAGGATGCGGCCGCACACTTCCGCAAGCACAGGCCGCTGCCCGTCCCCCGCAGCCTGCAGCTTCTGCGCTGAAGTCGCTCACGCGATCAGCGCGTCGACGACGTTGCCGTAAACGTCCGTCAGCCGGAAGTCGCGGCCGGCGAAGCGGTAGGTCAGCTTCTCGTGGTCGAACCCGAGCAGGCGGAGCATCGTCGCGTGGAGGTCGTGGACGGAAACCCGGTTCTCGACCGCCGCGAAACCGAATTCATCGGTCGCCCCGTGGACCTGGCCCCCTTTCACGCCGCCGCCTGCCATCCAGCAGGTGAAACCCCAGTGGTTGTGGTCGCGGCCGTTGATCTTCCCCTGGTTCGACCCGGCGGTCGGCAATTCCACGACGGGCGTGCGTCCGAATTCCCCACCCCACAGGATCAGCGTTTCATCCAGCAGGCCACGCTGCTTGAGGTCCTTGAGCAGCGCCGCCAGCGGCTGATCGATCTGCCCGGCCAGCTTGCGGTGGTTCACCTCGAGGTCGTCGTGGTTGTCCCACGGCTGCCCGGCCCCGTGCCACAGCTGCACGAAGCGGACGCCCCGCTCCACCAGGCGGCGGGCGATCAGCAACTGCCGGGCATGCGTCCCTTTGCCGTACATCTCCTGGATGTGTTTCGGTTCCCGGGAAATGTCGAACGCATCGGCCGCATCGGTCTGCATGCGGTACGCCAGCTCGAAGGAATGGATCCGCGCTTCGAGGGCAGGATCCGCTCCGCGCTCTTCGAGATGCCGGCGGTTCATCGTCTGCAGCAGGTCCAGCTGCTTCCGCTGTTTGTCGAGCGGCAGCTGCTTGTTGCGAATGTCGGCGATCAGCTTCTCGACGTCCGTTTCTTTCGTGTCGACGTAGGTCCCCTGGAACGCGCCGGGGAGGAAGGAGGAGCGCCAGTTGGCCGACTCGGTGATCGGAAGTCCGCCCGGACACATGGCGATGAACCCGGGAAGGTTCTGGTTTTCAGAGCCGAGCCCGTAGGTGACCCAGCTGCCGAAGCTGGGACGCGACTGTCGGGCCTCGCCGCAGTTCATGAGCATCAGCGACGGCTCATGGTTGGGAACCTCCGCGTACATCGAGCGGATGACGGCAATGTCATCGATGCACTGGCCCACGTTGGCGAACAGGTCGCTGACTTCGATGCCGCTTTCGCCGTACTTCTGGAACTTGAACGGTGAGCCCAGGGCCGCGCCGGTCTTGCGCTCGGTCTTCAGGTTCTGTGTCGGCAGTTCCTTGCCGTGGTACTCGTTGAGCTTCGGTTTGGGGTCGAACGTGTCGACGTGCGACGGCCCGCCATTGCAGAAGATGTGGATGACATGCTTCGCCTTGGCCGGGAACTGCGGCTGCCGCGGGGCCATCGGCGACTGTGTGCCGGCCAGAACGGGACGACTCAGGCCGGCATCGCTGAGCAGGCCGGGCAGGGCGAGCGCGCCGAGTCCGAAGCCGGAGCGCCGGAGGAATTCGCGTCGGGAGGCGGGAAGCAGCATGGGCGGGTCTCCTGCGGGAGGAGCTTCAGGTCGCGAGGCGGGGGGCCAGCGGCGGGCATTGCAGTATAACGCGCCGGGCCAGACGGCGGCAGAGGTTCGTCGACGGGCGCAAGACTGGCCTGCGTTTCACGTTCGGCCGGCGAGCGGCCGGATTTGTCACTGGCCGGCTCGTTCTCAGAAAGCCTTCCGTCGGGCACGACCTGGTTCCCGTCTTCAAAAACGCCAGCCCTGCAGGCGGCGGGGCCCGGGTGACTGGAGGGCATGGTGAAGCAGGAGGGGAAGAGGGGCAGGGGAAGGGGGCGTTGGTGAGCAAGTGCGCAACCCTCCACGGAATATCGGAGGGACCATGAACACGATCACCGTCAATCAGTCAGCCGCCAGCACCGCCGCCGCACCGATCGCCTCCGGACGACCGGTCCCGGGCCGCTGCACGACGCGAGTCCAGGATTTCCAGGGGAGGAAGGGCGAGAAGTACGGAACACCCCCTGCCACCGTCCGTCTCGGTCGCGATTCCCCCCGGCGCTCGAAAATGCAGGGTTTCGGCTTCGATTTCTCCTCGCCGGATGGGCAAGGCGAACGCCGACGCGCCTCGGTCACGCCAGTCAGGCGTTCGTTTCCCCGTTGAGGGTGGCGGAGATCGGGAGGTGAAAGCCCGCGGCGATTCCGAGATCGAGGAACCCGGCACAGAGGAACACGATCCCGGCCGTTTCGTTTCCGTCCAGGTCCATCAGGCCGAAGCAGCACATGAAAGGGGTGGCCGTGATGAAGCCGAACAGACCGGCCGCGATGACGGTGCCCAGCCACGGATTGACCCGCAGGCTGAAGTAGCACGTCAGGTAAACCGCCAGCACCGTCGCCATGATGCAGTAGATCGTGACGCAGCCGAACACCACCGGATGACGATCGAACTCACGGAAGATTTCCCGGAAGAGACGCTCTTCCATCATCATTCCGAGCAACAGGGCGACAAACGTCGGCACGAGGGCCCACCCTGCGGCCAGGATCTTCCGGCGAACGATGCTTCCCATCGACATCGGGAGCATCCGCAGCGAATCCCAGGTCTGGTTCTTCACTTCGCGGTAGAGCAGGTGGCCTGCGTGGAAAACGATCTCCGCGATGCCGGCCCAGAAGGCGGTGACGATCAGCCCGACGCCGATCCGCTGCCAGTAGCTCCCCCAGCCATCGAGCGAAAACAGAAAGCCCATCACGAAGTATCCAAGGGCCCGCAACATCCACCATCGGTAGCCGCCGCCGAATTGCCGGAAGTCTTTCCAGAGAATGGCCCGTCCCACCGGGCCAACGGGCGCGCGGCGAGGAGCGCGTCGTCGACGGATCGGGTCCGGAAGACGCGATTTCATCCACGCCAGCAGCCTCGATTCCCGCCCCGGGACCTGGTCGTACGTGTTCACGCGGTCGAGCAGCAGCCACGAGAGTCCCAGGAGCACGAACGCGGCCGCGAAGTTCGTCCAGACCTGCGTCGACATCAGCCCGCCGGTGTAGCCCGGGCGAACGATCACGCCGAGCTGATAAGGCACCATGTTGCGATACAGCGGCGGGAACGGACTATTGGCCCGCGTGATCAGGTGGAACTCGCGCAACAACTCCTCGGCGATGAGGGGCCCGAACAGCAACAGAAAGATGGTGATCATTGAGGCGACGCACGCTCGCCCCGTCGTGGTGAAGTAGACCGAGCAGAGCGTCCCGATCTGCGACATCAGCGCCAGGTGGGCCGCGAGCGAGACCGCCACCGCCGCGACCTGTGTCGTCGTCACGCCACCCAGCGTGACGCACAGCCACCAGTACGGAAGGCTGACGGCGATCAGCAGGAGCACCACCCCGACGCGGGCGACCGATTTGCCGAGGAGCAGCGTCAACGAACTGACTCCGGCCATCCGCAGCAGGCCGAGCGTGTGCTCTTCCTTTTCCTCGGTAATCACGGACGGGAAGTAGAAGGCGCCCAGCAGCGTGAGCATCACCATCGTGGAGAAGGTGAGGCCTTCACAGAACTGCAGTCCAGGGGAGCTTCTCCAGGAGCTGTCGAAATGAATGATCGACAGCAGCCACAGGACCCCCAGGGCGATGCCGCCGCGCAGCAGGTGCGTCCGCACCTGGCGGACGTCGACGCGAAATGTCTGCGACAGGAGCGCAACCGCCTTGGTCAGCATGCCCGTTCACTGCTCAACAGGGGGAGCCGCGCGACGTCCGCGGCAGTCGTCTCACTGCGTCGCCACGCAGGCTACTCGCGTGAGGCTACTTTTTCTTGTTCAGCGATTCCCGATAACGCTTTTCCGCCGCCCGATATTCGGCCGGGGCTGGCCTTCCGGACGTCCCGAAGCCCGAAGTGGAAGGCCCTTCACCCGTTCCGGCGGCCCGCTTGCTCGTCTGTGTCTGGAGATCGATCCCCTTGAGGAGCTGCTCAAACTGCCGGCGGCGGGCCTGGGCCTCGGGCGAATTGTCGTCGCCAGTGTCTGCCAGACGCTCCTCCAGCCGATCCATGAACGAACGCAGCTCGTCGTCGGTAAATCCGAGTTCCTTCTGAAGCTCGGGATCGATGTCGCCCCGTTCGAGGGTTTCCTGCAGGCGCTTGAGGGCGAGATTGGTCGCCTTCTTGCGGTTCTCGAGGTTCGCGGCCTCGGCCGTCGATTCGCCGCCCGAGCCCTCTCCCTGCGCCCCTTCCGCCGCAGCGGCGCCCGGCCCCGAACTTCCGGCGCCTCCCGCTCCCGGCTTGGCGCCGCTGCTCATTCCGGGCTTGGGATCGCCCCCTTCTCCCGAACTGGACTGTTTTCCAGACGCGTTATCGCCACCGGGTTTCGACGACTGGCCACCGCCGTCTTTCGAATCCTGACCGCCCTGTTTCTGCTCACCACCCTTCTGGTCGCCACCGCCCTGTTTCTGATCGCCGCCCTTCTGGTCGCCACCGGCCTTGTCGTCGCTCCCACCCTGTTTCTGGTCGCCACCCTGTTTGCCGGAGTCCTGTTCCTGAGACGACTTCTCGTCGCCTCCCTTCTCGCCCGGCTTCTGGCCGCCGTCCTGCGGCGAGTCGCTCATGGGGGAGTTGTTCCCCTTTCCGGATTGATCCGCCCCTTTGGCTGAACCATCGTCCTGAGGTTTCGAGCTGCCGTCCCCCTTCGAGTCTCCACCTTCCTTCGAGCCGGGCTGCGAGGACTTGCTGCCGTTCTCGGACTTGCCTGTTCCCGATTTTTCGCCGGTCTTCGACGACTCGCCGTTCTTTCCGGCTTCTCCCTGGCCGGGCGTTTTCTGGCCGCCGGTCTCACCGGGCTTAGACGAACCGGGATCGCCCATCCCCTGCTCGCGGGTGCCCATGTCGTCGTTCTGACCGACGGGTTTTTGCGAGCTATTCCCCGGCTTTTCCTGCGCGCCAGGCTTCTGCTCACCCGGCTGGGTGCGGTCGCCCGACTTGCCGTCCGGAGAGTCCTGTCCCTTGGCGCCGGTGTTCGCGTTGTCCTGGTCTGCGGGTTTCCGTTCGTTCGAAGTCGCCTTGTCGCCGGGCGCATTTCGGTCGCCCATCGGGGACTGTGCGCTGTTCTCGGTCTGGTCGGCGGAGGGGGCGCCCGGCATCGGCGTTGAGCCAGGTTTCTGGCCCGCATCCGGCTTCGCTCCTGGCTGACCGGGCGCGGCGGGATCCGAGGGCGTGGAGGCCTGATTGCCGTCGGGTTTTTTCGACGAGGAATTGTCGCCCGTCCCGGGCTGGTTCTTCTGATCGGGCGACGTGGAGGGAGAGTCCTCCATACCGGGTTTTCCGGATTCGGTTCCCTGACGGTTGTCCGGCGACGGCTGCTCACCTTTGGCGGAGGGTTTCTGCATCGGTTGGCCGGAGGGGGTTCCACCCGGCTCACCCTTGCTCGTCGTCTCGCCTTCGGACTTCGAGCCGTCGCTCTTCGACGTCTTGTTGTCCTGCTGCCCGTCACGCTTCTCGCCGGGCTTTCCGGGTGCAGCGTCTTCCTCGCCCTTCATCGGACTGGAAGGATCGGCGCCTGGTTCAGTCTGCGGGGAACGGCCGTCGGGACCTTTCTCACCCGGCTTGCCCGCGTCGTCCTGAGGCTTCGATTCCTGTGGATTTGATTCGTTCGGTTTCGACGGATCGGCTTCGCCCGGCTTGTTTCCGGACTGTTCGCGCTCCGTCTGTTTCTTGTGCCAGTCGATCAGCTTCTGGATCTGGGTGTCATCCGGCGCCTGTTCGCGCGGGCCCGAAGGCTGTCCGTCGTTCCCCTTCTGGTCGGAGTTCGAGCCCTGTGAGCCGTTCCGGTCGCGGCCCTGATCGCCCGGACGCTGTTCGGCCCCGGGCTTCGATTCGCCGGACGCAGTTTTGTCCCCCGCGGCGCCGTCCTTGCCTTCCTGCTTCTCGCCCGTGTTCTCACGCGAGGGCTGCTGCTGCTGTGCGCCATTCGGCTGCTGCTGCTCCTGGGGAGGCTGCTGTTCGTGCGGGGGATTCTGTGCCGCGTCGCCCGGCATGGGGGACGGTTTTTCACCCGGTGTCGAGTTTTCCGGTTTCTGCCCAGGATTGTTTTCGGTTCCCGGACGCTGTTCGGCCTGGTCCGGATCGCTGGGTGGCTTGGACTCGCTTGCGCCCTGGGCGCCGTCAGGACGCTCCGCGCCGTTGTCCTCGGCGCCGGCCGGCTGGGGCTGATCGGGCCGGGCCTGGTCGAGCGCTTCCTGCGCATCCTTCGAGGCCTGCTCTTCCTGCTTCCTGGTTTCGGCCGGCGGCTTCGGAGCGACGAGATCGATATTCAGCCGGGGAGTGAACGAGCGGTTGATCCCGCGGTCGGCGAAAGGCTCGAAGTTGTCGCGGGCTTCGATCCAGTAGGTCAGCCGGCTGCCGGCGGCGAGGTTCAACTCCGCGAGCCGGAGCTTGTAGGTTCCCTGCCGTGACTCCTCATCGGGGGGGCCGGTGAAGAGTCGTGGCGATGACACGAGGACCTGGCCGTCGTGCTCGAGGTTCAGGACCAGCGAACGGAGTTTGAAATCGGGATCGGATGCCCGGTACGCGATCTCGACGACTCCGTTGACCGGGGCCTGAAGATCGCTTTTCGGATAGAGGACTTCGACGCGCGGTGGCAGGTCGGGACGGATGTTGAGCGGCTGCAGGGTCGGCTGCGGGTCCTGATGGTTTTCCTCGGTGACCAGCTGGACGCGGTAGAAACGGGGAAAGGATCCATCTCTGCGCAGCGCCAGCTGCCAGCTCACCTTGAGCTTCGTTCCATCGGCGACGAGCATCGGCAGCTCTTCGGCTTTCACCGAGGTGTCCTCGGTGTCGGAGAACAGCAGCATGGCCGACTTCACCTTGCGATTGGCCGTGGCATTGACCGTGACGCGGGTTCCTTCCCAGGCGTCGATCGCCCCGCCAGGCTCACTCTTGTTGCTGACGCCGGTGTAGGGGAGGTACTCGTAGTCGACTCCATCGACGACTGCCGCGGGAGACTCGATCACATTGACGGTGTAGGTCTCAGACCGCGCATCGCCTGCGACGACGTGGTAAGTGAGATTCTGGCGCAGGCCGCGTCCGTCCGGTCCGATGAGCGTTCCGCGATACCGCCGGAGTCCTTCGCCAGAGTCGCGGAGGGGCAGGGCTTCATCGACGAATGCGCCGTCGGCCGTGGTGTAGTAGAGGGTCGCTTCCTGTGGGGCCTGCCCGGAGGTTTCCACTTCGATCTCGAGGTGGGCCAGCGCGGGAACCTCAGCGTTTCCGGGGTTCACGCGGTCGATCCGCGTGCGGGTCGCGACGCCCGTCGAAGTGAACGGGGCGATCGCCCGCCAGGCCGACTGGAGGATGCTCTTGGGGGAAAAGAGCGCGTAGCCGCAAAATGTCGCCAGCAGGAACAGCAGGGCGTAGGAAGATGTCATGAGCGCGCTGCGATCGACGGCTTCCTCGACATCCGCCTTCGAGAGGCCGACTGCTGCCCGCTTTTCCAGCGACCCGAGGATCTGCCCGGACGCGGTTCGTCCCGACTGTTTGAGATCGGTGAGCGTCAGCAGGCTGCTCTTCAGGCCCGGCTGGGTTCGCTCGATCTGCCGGGCTGCGAACAGCACGTTGACGCGACTGTTCAGCGGCCGCAGGAGCCGCGTGACGATCCAGTAGCCGAGCGCAACGGTTCCCACGCTCCAGAAGGCGATGCGGGCCCAGAGCCCGAGGCCGCCCGTCACGAGCCAGTGGTCGGCGACAATGAAGGCAAAGAGGTAAAGCGTGACGCCGAGGGCCGCGCCGACAACGCCGACAAGGACATCCGTCGACTGGATGCTTTTGCTCGTCTTGTTGAGCTGGTAGTCGATGAATTCATCGAACTCGACGAACCGGTTGCCGGCAGGAGGCGTCGCTTCGGCAGCGCTCTTGGGCATCTCGGTTGTTCCTGTCCCTGAATCACACGGCAGTCGAAATCGACGGAAGCGCGTTCCACGTCAACAGCCTCCGTCGAATTATAGTCGACGCATGAGACGGGGTGGATGCTCCAAAAAATCGGGACGGGAAGGCCGAAATCGTCGAAAACGGTTCGTTTCCGCAGATTACGCTTCTTTGTCGGCCTGCTGTTGGGGGTCGGGGAGCGGAATGTCGGCGCCGAGGCCGGCATAGGCCTCCAGGGCGGTGGCCATGCGATCGAGCATGAGAATCGAGTTCGGGACGTCCGCATCGAGGCGGCGGCGAAGGACCGACAGCCGGCTGCGGAATTCATCGATTTCCTGACGGATCTTGATCGTCCATCGCCGCACGCGTTCGATCTGCTCCTGGCAGTGCTGCAGACGCCGTTTCGCGGCAGCATGGGCCTGCTTTTCTTCAATGCAACTCGAGCGGCGGCCGGCGACGGTCCGCATCAGGCAGGTGTTCAGTGCGGTTCGCGTCGAGGCGACCAGCTCGAAGGCCTTGCGGGTTTCGTTCTGCCAGTAGGCAGGGCGGTCGTGCTCGATCCAGTCGATGGCGCGGTGAAGCTCCATGAGCATCATGTCGATCGACGACGAGGCATCTTCGCGAAAAAGAGCGAGCGCCGCCTTGAACTCGCGGAGCGCGGGGATCGACCGGACCTGGGCCTTCTCGGACATGGCAGATGATTATGGGCCGACGCGCCGGGCGGGCAACAGCGCTGGGCTCAATAGAGCCAGATGGCGCCGCCGTCGTTCCATCGAAACGCGGGCTGCGGAGTCTGGCGGCGGGCGCCGAAGACGCGCCGGTCGGCGGCCCGCAGAAGCCAGTCGCGCCGGCGGGGAGCGACGTTCAGCAGGGAACGCGGAGAGGCATCGGCGGCTGACCAGAGGCCGATGATTTCGCGCCACGCGGCCGTTCGCCAGGGACGGCGGATGTGGATGGGATCGAAGCCGTACCATTCCGGGCGGGGGGCGAAGGGTGTCGCACCCAGTTCCTGCGCCCGGGCGACGATCAGTTCGTCGAGGCGGGGAACATCGGAGAGCATTCGCTCGTAGGTCAGCGGGGAATTCGGGAAGAAGAAACTGCGGGTCGCCTTGAACCGCGTCCGGCCGATCCGCTGCAGGGCGAAGACGGGGGGACGGCCGACGGTCAGCACCGCTCCTTCCCGTTTCAGCGGGGCAAGGCACTCCCGGAGCCATTCGTCGATCTGGTCGGGGGTGGCTCCAAACAGGAGGTCGTTTCCGAGATCAGTCGCGAGGGCGTAGAGGGGGGGGGCCTGGCCCGCCTGCTGCGCCTGGTCGCGAGCGGCGCGGAAGGCGTCCCACAGCCCGCATTGCCTCAGGCCGGGGAGTGTCCGGAAGGGGGCCCAGCTGGGCCGGCCATAGGAGCGACCGTGTCCGTGGGCGGCGAAGATCTGGAGGCGGCCGGGGAACTGTCGGCGGATTTCGGCGACAATCCGTGGAAACCCCAGCGTCACGTTGCTCGCCCCAAGAATGACGACGTGGGCCGCATCGCAGTCGTGAATCGCGTCCGTTGGCATGGTTGCCATGAACTTTAGAGGCGCTCCCCGCGATTTTGCCACAGGGATGGCGCGGGCCGCCGTGATTCGTCACTTGACGCCCCTCCAGCGAGTCTCGACTCTCCCGCCGTGACTCCTCAGCCTTCTCCCTCTGCTGGCATCGGCTCGCTCGCCCCAGGCTGGCGTGCGAGCGTCGAGCGCGCGCTGCTGAGTGACGAGCGGCTGCTGGGCTTTCTCGACATCGATCTCGATCCGGATCGGCGGTTCAGCCCGGGGCTGCTCGTCCTGACCGACGGACGCTGGCTCGCCTGGGTGGGGAGTTCTCCGCTTGTCGAGACCGACGTCCGACGACTCCAGCACATCGAACTGCACGACTACGGTTCGCTGAGCGAACTGGTCGTCCAGTGGGCCGATCAGCAGACGACTCGCTACCCGCTGTCGGCCACGCGGCGTGAAGCGGCGCGGGCGTTCGTGGAGCAGGTCGAACGGTTCTTGCGCGGCGGACTTTCGGAGGACCTCCCGCCGGATGCGCGCTGCGAGAAATGCGGCGGACCGCTCGGGCCGGGAGGCGAATGCCCGGAATGCCATGTCTCGGACGCGCCGCCGGCGGTGCGCTCGATCATGCGGCTGGCGCGGTTCGCGCGTCCCTGGGCCGCCTACAGCGCGCTTGGCGTTGCCCTGACGATCACGAGCACGGCGGCCGCCCTGGTCTGGCCGTACCTGACGGGGCAACTGGTGGACGACCTGAGCGCGCGGGGGCCGGACGTCCGGTCGCTGATCGTCCGGTCGCTGCTGGGCCTTGGTGTGGCGTCGCTCGTGGCGTGCGTGCTGGGCTGGGCGCGGACGTGGGTGCTGTCGTGGGTCAGCGAGCGGATCAGCGCGGACCTGCGCGTGGCGACATATCGTCATCTGCAGTCGCTGTCGCTCACATACTTCAGCGGCAAACGGACGGGCGACCTGATCGCTCGAGTCAGCCAGGACACCGACCGCATCTGCTACTTCCTGTCGGTCAACGCGATCGACTTTGCCTGTGACGCCCTGACGCTGATCATCACCGCGATCATCCTGCTGTGGATCGATCCGCTGTTCGCGCTGATCACCCTCGCACCGCTGCCGATCATCGCATGGGCTGTGCAGATCGTGCGCAATCGGCTGCGGGGCGGATTTGCGGCCGGAGGCAGGGCCTGGGGTGAAATGACCTCGGTCCTTGCGGACACGATCCCGGGAATCCGCGTCGTGAAGGCGTTTGCGCAGGAACGACGCGAAGTCGAACGGTTCAAGTCCGCGAATCAGAGAGTGCTCGACGCGAACGACCGCGTGAACCAGACCTGGTCACTCTTCGGTCCGCTGATCATCCTGCTGACGGACGCCGGCCTGCTGATCGTGTGGGCCTTCGGAGCGTGGTGGGTCATCAACGACCGGCTGACGGTCGGCGAACTGACGGCCTTCGCTCTCTACCTCACGCGGTTCTATGGCCGGCTGGAATCGATGAGCCGGATGATCGCAGCGGTGCAGCGGGCCGCGGCGAGTGCGCACCGCATCTTCGAGATCCTTGATATGCCGCCCGATGCTCCGGTCACGCGAACGTCGCGCAGCATTGGCCGGGTCGAGGGACGGATCGAGTTCCGGAATATCGGCTTCAGCTATGGCAACCGGCAGGTGATCCGGGATGTCTCCCTGGACGTCCGGCCGGGGGAGATGGTCGGCCTGGTCGGTCCCAGCGGTTCTGGGAAGACGACCCTCGTCAACCTGGCCTGTCGATTCTACGACATCACGTCGGGCGCGATCCTCGTCGACGGCAACGACATCCGCGACCTGAAGATCGAAGACTACCGGAGGAATATCGGGCTGGTGCTCCAGGAGCCGTTCCTGTTTTACGGCTCGATCGCCGAGAACATTGCCTACGGGAAGCCAGAGGCGACCCGGGCCGAGATCATCGCCGCCGCACGGGCGGCCCGCGCGCACGACTTTATTCTCAAGCAGATCGACGGCTACGACGCGATTGTCGGCGAGCGGGGCCAGCAGCTTTCCGGCGGGGAACGCCAGCGGATCTCGATCGCGCGGGCTTTGCTCATCGACCCGGCCCTGCTGATCCTCGATGAGGCGACGTCGGCAGTCGACACCGAGACGGAACGCGACATTCAGCTGGCGCTGGAGAACCTGATTCGCGGGCGGACGACGATTGCGATCGCGCACCGCCTCAGCACGCTGCACAAGGCGGACCGGATCGTCGTGCTGGAAAACGGGCAGATCGTTGAAGTCGGCCCGCACCAGGAACTGCTGGAACGCGGCGGAGCGTACGCCCGGCTGTACCAGGCGCAGCTCCGCGACGTGGAATAGCGGTGACGGGCGTCAGATCTGCGGAGCGCCGAGTTCTCGAATCCAGATGTTCCGGAACTTCACGGGGTTGCCGTGGTTCTGCAGCTTGATGGGGCCTTTGGTGACCTCCGGGTTGTAGCGCGGAGCGCGGACGTACGGCGTGTCGCCGAGCAGCTCGAGATGATCCTGCACCAGCACGTTGTTTTGCAGGACCGTGATCGTTGCCGGACGCTTCAGCTCTCCGTCGTCATGGAATTGCGGCGCGTGGAAGATGATGTCGTATGACTGCCACTCGCCTGGCTTCCTGCAGGCATTCACGAGCGGGGGCCGCTGCTTGTAGATGCCGCCGCACTGGCCGTCGAAATAGGTCTTGTTCTCGTACGAATCGAGGACCTGAACTTCGAACTCGCCGCACAGGAACACGCCGCTGTTGCCGCGTCCCTGCCCATCCCCTTTCACCGCTTCCGGAGTGGCGAACTCGATGTGCAGCTGGCAGTCGGAGAATTCCTGTTTCGTTGCAATGTCGCCTTTCGTGGGGCTGGCGTATCCGTCCTTCACCACCCAGCCATCCGCTCCTTTCCAGGCGTCGAGCGACTTGCCGTCGAACAGGACGATGGCGTCCGAAGGGGGAGCGACCCCTTCACCCGGAGTGACGATCTTCGGCTCGGGCCAGTTGACGCCGCTCTTCCATTCGCGGCTCTGGGCATACAGGCCCGTCACAGCGATGAGCATTGCGGCCGAAGTGAAGCAGGTCCGGCGAGTCAGTCGAGGCATTTCAAAACCCGGAGAGCGAGGAGACGGACAACCCGCCGATCAGCTTACGAGAGGAACTGCGGCAGAAAAAGCGGCGCAAGTTCGAGTTCGTGCCAGCGGCTCAACAGACGCCGTTTCAGGTCAGCGAATTCCAGAAGTCGTCGCCGCCGTCGTCCTTCGTCGAGCCTCGCGAGCCGGGCTTCTTTGATTTTGGCGGAGGGAGTTTGACGGTGTCCGGATCGCCCAGTGATTCGGGGAGCTGTCGGGGCTTCGACGACTTGACTGCCGGCATGCCTTTGGGAGGCGTCGGCTTGATCACCGGTTTTCGGGAGGTGGCCCTCGGCGGAGTCGACGAATTCAGCGTCGTTCCACATCCAGGGCAACGCCCCCGGGCGTCGAACGGCTCGCCACAGGAGTTGCAAAGGGGGATCGGGCGATCGGCTTCTTCCAGACGCTGACGGGCCCCGGGATTTACCGGGCGTGCCGGCGTCGCCGCCGCTGGCCGCTGGGACTTCGGTTGCGGCGGAGCGGGCGGAGGAAGCGGCGGGAGCGCAACGGGAATTGGTGATCCTTTCCGGGCCGCGGTGAGGACGGGCGTATCGAGCGGACTGATGTCGGAACTCGGCTGGGCCGGAAGATGCTTCAGGTTCTCAGTGCGGGTGATCGTCGTCTTCGCATTCCGGCCGCTGCGGGGTTCCCGGGCCGAGACGTGCACGCGGGCCTGTTCGTCGTAGCGGATGGTGACCTCGATCGGCGTCGCTTCCGGAAGTTCCGGCGGGAGTTCGTCGACGACGCACTCCCCGATGTCGAGGTAGGGATCGTCGGGCGAGGCTCCGCTTTCGACGATATGCAGGCTCACTCGGCGCTGATCGGGAGTCACGGTCCCGAAACTCTGGCGGGCCGCGACGGGGAGGGAAGTATTCGCCGGGATGAGGTAGTGGGCGAGGCGCTGTCCGGTCGATTTGTCGCGGACGACGATCCCGAGGGCCCGGGCCGTGATGCTCTGCTGCTTGAACTTCGCCAGCCGGGCGGTCGCCTGCTTGTTCAACACCGACGCGGAGAGTTTCTGGCCGCTGAGCAGCATGCCGGAGTAATAGGCCGCGCCATGGGCGATCGACTGGTCGGGAGAGAGCGTGGTATTGAGCGTGGTCCCGCTGATGCGCTGGAGCATGTCGCGGATCATCGGCATGCGCGACGCGCCGCCCGTCACGAGAACTGCGTTCACATGGGCCCAGCCGGCGTGTTTGCTGTTGCTGGCGCGGCCTTCGATCTCGACCTTGTGCGCCCGCAGCAACTGCTCCGTCACGTCGCGTGCCTTGTCGACGAGTCCCTGCGTCAGCTTCTCGAACGATTCCCGGGCCACGCCGAACGACTTCCGTCGTCCGGCATGCTGCACCGTCACCGTCGCCCGCGGCCGCACGCTGAGCGCCCGCTTGGCCTGTTCGACGTCGTTGGCCAGTGCCTGCATCGTGTGCAGGTCGAGGCGCGGGTCTTCTCCGGGAGTTTCCTGCAGGAACTGTTCGCAGGCCCATTTCTCAAGGGCCGCGTTCCAGTCGATGCCCCCCAGGTTCAGATTTCCGCCACTGGCGACGACAGTGACCTGTTGCTTGTTGTAACGCACGAGTGACAGGTCGAACGTGCCGCCGCCCAGGTCGAACACCATCACGGTCTGGTCGTTGGCCAGTTCGGCGAACCACATCCCTTCACCGAGGACGTAGCAGAGCGACGCGGCGACCGGTTCGTTGATGATGTCGACCCGTTCCAGCCCGGCCTTATGGCCCGCTTCGATTGTCCGCTGCCGCTGAAAGTCGCTGAACTGGGCCGGAACCGTGATGACCGCATGCCGCAATCGCGCGCCCAGCCGCGCTTCCGCACCGCTGAGCAGCTTCCGGATGATCAGGGCGGAGATGTCGACGGGCGTGTAGACCTGGCCGTCAACGACCCAGCATTTGTGGGAATCGCCCATGTAGCGTTTCGCATGCTGGACGACGCGTTCCGGCTGGGCGACAGCGTTCCGGAGCGCCTCGGAGCCGACGACGATCTCATCGCCATCGAAGAGGACGACCGAAGGGGTCGTCATTTCGCCTTCTTCATTGGGGCAGGCGACCGGCTGACCCTGGGGGGTCAGGTAGGAGAGACAGGAGTACGTGGTGCCCAGATCGATTCCAGCCGCATACACGGGCGTCGCATCGCGTCCAGCCATTCAAGCCCCAGTCACCAGTTGGAATCGGCACGAAATCAGAGCGAAGACAGGATTCTTATCCTACGCAGAAGACTGACGCGGGGGAAAGAACCCGCCGGCGGGCCAGGGCGAGTCACTTTTTTCACAACAGGTCGTCGGTCGTCACCGCAGATCATGTTGCGGCAACGACGAACTGGCCCATCTTGAAAACGTGACCGGCCGTGCGCGGAACTCTCAGGCTCGTGCAGGGATAGGGAACAGTGCGGAGGTGTTTGACACCGAGGGGGGCAAGGAGGGCGCGTTGTGTGGGTGGTACTGTACTCCTCGCCCTCTTTCTTCCCCCTGAAGTCTTGCGGAGGGATCGGGAGAGCGTGGGTGGTGCGGACATGGATCCGGCCGGGCCCGGGGTGAGTGACGACAGGTTGACGGTGGTTGTGTTCATGGTGTCCTCCACCATGACGGGGGCGGTTGCGCGGGAGGGCCCGGTACTCGGTACTCGGAAGTGCTTGGGCGGGTGGTGATTGGGGCGGGGTGAGTCACTTTTTGAAGTCGGTCGTCTTTCGTCACCTCAGGTCATTTTGCGGCAACGGCGCAACCCAATGATGAATTGTCCCATCTTGAAAAAGTGACCAGCCCTGGCCGGCGGGCCGGACTGTGGACGGTTGGACTGGCTGCCAATGAAAAAACGCGTCGGGCGACAAAGTCGCACGACGCGTCAAGCGCTGGCCCGCACTCGCTGAGATCCATTACCACTTCGGGCCTTCGCCGCGGACGTGGCCGTCGCAGTTGATGTCGTTCTGGCTGTCGCAGAAGTCCTTCTCGTCGGTGAAGCAGGTGCCGGTGGAGGAACCCTTGTGTCCGCAGGCACCGGCGTAGGAGTACGACTGGTTCAGGGCACCGAAGGCGGAGCCAACGTCTTCGAGTTCGTTGTTGATGTTGATGGAGACTTCCGAGAGTCCGACGACCAGGCCGATGACGGTGATGGTCGAGATCAGGACGAGTTCGGCGGAGACGATGAAGCCGGCCTCGTCGTTCAGCAGGGCGGTGGCAACGCGGTACATGGTGTGGTCCTTTTGAAGAGTGATGTGCGACCGTCCGACGGGTGGGGTTGGCAAGCCCGGAAAGTCATCTGGTTCGCCAGGACCATTTGGCGAAGGGCGTACCATTCAGACTCGTGAGCGCGCATGGATTTCGTGGCGAGGCGTATTTGCTTGAGAGATAAGTCCTCTGTGGCAATGTCTTTAAGTGCGATGTTTCAGGATGCGTGCGCGTTTCGAATCGCAATCACATGCCTGAATGCGCGTTGCCGACAGGCATCTTCAGGTGTTGCATTGAGGCATCGCGGCAACATCAGATTCTGCGGAAAGCCCCCTTGGCAGCGATTGTGCGGGGCGGGCAGGGAGTTCGACCCGAGTGGATCGAGGAGAGGTTGATGGAAGCCGTCACGTTGGCTTGGATCGCCAGCGCTCTCTCCGCCGTCCTCGCCCTGGCGGCCTCCAGCGTCAGCTATGCGCCCTCAGTCCCCCGTTGGATCCCGGTCGCACTTCCGGCAATCTCAAGCGCCATGTTCCTTTTCTCGACCGCGGGCGCCATTGCTCTCGGCAGACTGTCGCCGGGGCACCGCATCCGGCAATCACGATCCCTCCGGTTCATGCTTGCCGTGGTGGTTCTGCTCGCGTTGGTGTTGGTCGTGCTTGTCGGGTAGCGGTGGCTTCGCTCAGAACTCCATCCGCCCGTCACCGATCTCGCCGGCGATCCAGGGGCCTGGCAACCGAGGGGCAGGCTGAAGGCCGGACGTCCCAGGGCTCTGCTTCCTGTGGCCTTCTGGCTGAGGCACACGGGCCGGGAACTCCCGGCATTCGCCGCATCGCCGGTGACATCGCATTTGACCTCGCCGGCCTGTTTCGCAATTCTGGCGGTT
This sequence comes from Caulifigura coniformis, assembly GCF_007745175.1. GTDB lineage: Bacteria > Planctomycetota > Planctomycetia > Planctomycetales > Planctomycetaceae > Caulifigura > Caulifigura coniformis. Next base: position 2,672,101 of record NZ_CP036271.1, read on the forward strand.
CGAGTTGTGTCTCCGCGGAGTTGAAGGTGTCGACAGAAACTGCGTCCATGGAATCGAATCCACCTGTGTCGTCACTCCGTCCATACTCCCGCGAATGGTATGAGCAGCATCACGCGACTCTGGGAGAAGGCCCCTGCCGTCAGCTGGGCATCTACTGCCTGCCGGACAACTTCGTCCTCTCGGTCGTGATCCCGGTCTACAACGAGCGCAATACGCTTCCGTTGCTGCTGGACAAGGTGAAAGCCGTCCCGATCCCCAAGGAGATCGTGCTCGTCGACGACTGCAGCAAGGACGGAACAACCGATCTGCTCAGGGAATATGCGACGCGTCCGAATGACGACCCGATGAACCGGTTGTCCGTCCACTTCCACGATGTGAACCAGGGCAAGGGGGCGGCCGTCCGGACCGGCTTCCTCAAGGCGACGGGCAACGCGATGATCATCCAGGACGCCGACCTGGAATATGACCCATCCGAGATTCCGCGGCTGCTGCAGCCGATCGTGGAAGGGCGGGCGGACGTGGTGTTCGGCAGCAGGTTCCTGGGGGACCAGCCGCACCGGGTGCTGTACTACTGGCACTACCTGGGGAACCGGTTTCTGACGACGCTGTCGAACTGCTTCACGAACCTGAACCTGACCGACATGGAGACGTGCTACAAGCTGTTCACCCGGGAGGTGATCCAGAAGGTGGCGCCGAACCTGAAGCAGAACCGGTTCGGGATCGAGCCGGAGATCACGGCCCGCGTGGCCCGGGCGCGGTACAAGGTGTTCGAGATGTCGATCAGCTACAGCGGCCGGACGTACAAAGAGGGGAAGAAGATCGGCTGGAAGGACGGGTTCCAGGCGCTGTACTGTATCGTCCGATACGGACTCGCCGACTGATTCCTGCCCACTCCCCACTCACATCGACCTGCTCGCAACGTGGAATACGCGGCCCAGATCATCGACCTGCACAAGGAATACGACCTTGGTCCGGTCAAAGTCCACGCCCTGCGGGGGGTGACGATCGATATCCCCAATGGCGATTTCCTGGCCATCATGGGAACGTCGGGCAGCGGGAAGAGCACGCTGCTGAACCTGCTCGGCGCGCTGGACCGTCCGACCAGTGGCCAATACATCCTCCGCGGACAGGATGTCGCTCAATTGGAAGACGACCGGCTCTCCGAGATCCGCAATCAGGAAATCGGATTCATCTTCCAGTCGTTCAACCTGATCGCCCAATACACGGTTCTCGAGAACATTGAAGTTCCGCTGCTGTACCGGCCCGGCTATCCGCCGCTGACGGCCGCCGATCATGAACGCTGCCTGGAAGTGGCCAATCTCGTGGGGCTGGGCGAGCGCCTCGACCACAAGCCGTTCCAGCTCTCCGGTGGTCAGCAGCAGCGCGTGGCCATTGCCCGCTCACTCATCAATAACCCGGCCATCATCATGGCGGACGAACCGACCGGAAACCTCGATTCCGCGACCGGAACGGAGATCATGAAGTTCCTGTGCAAGCTCAACGAGCAGGGACGAACGATCATCATGGTGACGCACGAGCCATCGATCGCCCGGCAGGCGAAACGGGCCATCTATATGAAAGACGGCCTCGTGGCCGGTGAGGGCGTGTTCCCCGGATAGGCGGGGTACGGCGGTGGGCAGCGATTGCGGGCGGAGACTGGTTGGCCGACGAGCGGGGCTTACAGCTTTCCCTTTCCGCTGCGGTAGGCGTCCCAGTAGAGCTGCCAGGCGTTTTCGTCGTAACCGAAGTCCTGCTGGGTCAGTTTCTGCAGCGACGCGAGGACGTCTTCGTTGCGGACGTTCACGCGGACGGAGACGCGGCGGGTCTTGATCCCCTGGGGATTGACGACCTGGACGCCATAGGGGAGCTGTCCGGTCCGCAGGAGCAGTTCGATATTGGGCGGCAGCGCGACGCCTGACTGGCCGCCGATGGAATACCGTCCGTCGGAAGTGCGTCCGAGGCTCACGTTGTCCTGGACGGGGGCGTCGTAGGAGATCTTGTGGCTGGTGACGAGGGCGCGGGTCAGGGCGGGGACGACGCGGAAATCACCAATCCCGCCGAGGGCGATGGCGGCCCGGTTGACCACCGGATTCTGGGCGTCTGTGAGAGCTTCAATGTAGTAGGGGATCGCCGCCTCGCGCTGGTCGGCGGCGAGGCCTTCGAACGCCGCCTGCCGGATCTGGGAATCGACATCCCGCAGCGACGAACGAACGAGACAGGCGACCGGCTTCACGCCGCGCATGGCAGACAGACGTTCGATATACAACTGCCGGAGAGCGATCTGGGGAACGTCGGACAGGAAGTCTTCCAGTGCGGGAATGGCGTCTTCATCGTCGATCGATCGCAGGTTCGAGAGGCCATCCATCTGGCGGCCTTGATGGCTTCCGAGCACCCAGCCCTTCCACAGGCGGACCCTGGGGTACCAGGCCTGCTCGGCCTGACGCTGCGCCGTCGTTTTCTCGAGGAGATCGATTTCCTGCCGGGTGAGATACTTGCCCTTGTGTTTGATGTACCCTTGCGCGCGCATCGACTCGTCGCGCGTCATCCACTCTCCCTGGTGGAGAACGTGGTCGAGACCGCGGTGGGCCAGCGTGTGGGTCGGGTCGAGTTCGAGCAGGGCTTCGAGCTGTTCTTCCCGCTGGCTGGTGAGCTGCTGCGCCTTGCACCATTCAGCCAGTTCCCAGTGGGCCTCAACGGTCTTCGGGATTGAGCGGGAACGCGTGACGTATTCCTCGACCTCCGGCCTGCGCCGGGCGCTCGATTCCACGGCCTCGGCGGGAAGCACAATCCGCCCGCCGAGCAGCGTCTCCATCGTCAACGGCTGATTCCGGATACTCTCTCCGACGAAGGCGCCACGAACTTCGCCGCCGTTCTTCAGGCGTGCGAGATCGGCGCATGCTTCGCGGCCCGCCAGCAGCAGGACCGAAACCGCGACGGCCGGCACAGCGTATCTACGATCCATCCAGAGCCCCCACCTCGAAGCCCGTCCCCACATTCTACGCGATTTTCGGCCGGCTGTCGCTTCGCAGAGGTCACCTGCCGCCAATCGCCACAACCCTCCACCTCCCTACAACGGTTGCAGCCGGCACGACCGGAGAAGTCGGGGTTTCCCTGAGAAGGGCGGATCGGAAGGACCCCCTCCGCCCGGCCGACTCGGTCAAGGGCGAGCTAGGTTTCTGCGTGGAGACTTTGCTGCAACTCCTCTCCTGCAGCGGGTCGAGCTCCATGCTCACCGAGGCCAAAGAGAATGCTTGCTACCCTGGAACCTGCGCTCACTTCGTTGCTTCGCCCCATGGCGATTGAGCGCGCGCCTGAACGGAAGTCCGTCCTCCCCTCCGTGGCTCCCGCCACGGCGTTGATCATGCTCATCGATGATGAGCCGATCAACATCAAGGTTGCCCGCCGCTATCTCCAGGAAGCGGGATACAAGGACTTCATCGCGATCACCGATTCGACGATTGCCCTGGACGAGATCACCGCACATAAGCCCGACGTGATCGTGCTCGACGTGATGATGCCGAGAATCAACGGCATCGAACTGCTGACGTCGATCCGCTCGAACCCGCAGACCGCGCACATTCCGGTCCTGATTCTCACCGCCAACTGCGAACGCGAAACGCGGCTGAAGGCCCTCGACGCCGGAGCGACCGACTTTCTCGAGAAACCGGTCGACCCGGCCGAACTGCTCCCTCGCGTCCGCAACTCCCTCACCATCAAGGCCCACCACGACCATCTCGAGCGGCAGGCCGAGGAACTGGAAGCCGCCGTCCAGAAGCGCACGGCCGAACTGGCCGCGTCGCGCCTGGAAGTGGTGCAATGCCTCGCCCGGGCTGCGGAATTCCGCGATGACAATACAGGTCGCCACGTCATTCGCGTGGGACGCTACGCGGGCGTGATCGCCCGTTCGCTGGGACTGGCGGATGAGTTCGTCAACCTGCTGGAACTCGCTGCGCAGCTTCACGACGTCGGCAAGATCGGCATCCCCGACAGCATCCTGCTGAAGGCCGGCTCGCTGACGCCCGACGAGTTCGACATGGTCCAGCGGCACTGCGGATTCGGCAAGCGGGTGTTCGAAAGCGCGACCGAGCAGGACAGCATGATGCTGCGGCAACACTCCAAGCTCGGCGCGCAGATGCTCAACTGCACGTCCTCGCCGCTGATCCAGATCGCCGCCCGCACGGCCCTGACCCATCACGAACGCTGGGACGGCACGGGCTATCCGCTCGGTCTTGCCGGGGAGGATATCCCCATCGAGGGAAGGATCGTCGCCGTCGCGGACGTGTTTGACGCCCTCAGCAGCCGCCGTCCCTACAAGCCCGCATTCCCTCTCACGAAGTGCTTCCAGATCCTGGAAGAAGGTCGCGGCAAGCACTTCGATCCTCAGATTCTGGACGCTTTCGAGAGCGCGCGGAACGAGATCGTGCAGATTCAGCTGGAGTATGCAGACGTGAATTGAGCCGCGATGCCCGCGGAACTGTTTGAATGAGTCATCGTCGGCCTGGTTGTCGTTCGCAATGGAAGCTCCCATCACCCTCATGCCCTCCGCAGCGTGTCCCGGCAAGGCGGCGGCACTCACGGTGCACCATCACGTCAACACGCACCCGGTGGTTCTTCCCTGTCGCATGCTTCTGCACGAGGCGCTGGAGCGTTTCGACCTCGCCGCGCACCCCTACTTCCTGCTGGCCGACGACGCGGGCATGCTGATCGGCGTCCTCGCTCCCGAGGAAATCGCCTCACGCATCGGCTCGTGGAACGAGATCGAGCGGAAACGCTGGGCCGATATGCCGCTGGAAGGCCTTCTCAAGACGAGGATGGAGGCCGGTCATTTCCTGGATGGGCCTGCCGATCCGGTTCCAGCAATCACGACGGCGACCGTCCCGTGCACGGTCCTTATCGAAGGGGGACGTCTGATCGGCGTCATGACCTCGGATGACCTGCTGCTCAGCTGGCGGACCGCGGAATCAACGCTGCGGACGGCCCTCGTCGACGCGGTCACGCAGCTTCCCAATCGGCTCGTTTTTCACCAGCGCCTGAACGAAGAACTCGAGCGGGCCCAGCGCATCCGCCATTCGATCGGCGTGATCCTGGTCGACGTCGATCACTTCAAGCAGATCAACGACGAATTCGGACACGCCTCCGGAGATCTCGTGCTGCGATCGGTCGCCAGGTGTCTGCAGAACACGATGCGTTCGTACGACCATGTCGCCCGCTATGGCGGGGATGAATTCGCCGTGATCTGTTCCGGCTGCCGCCCGGGAGAAATCGACCTGCCACTGAAGCGGCTGCATCGGGCCGTCGAGGAAATGCGGAAGCGCTCTTCGATCTTCGAGCGGGTGACGGTGTCGGTCGGCGCTGCCGTCGCCCATGCGCCCGAGATGGTCGGGAAACCGCAGGAACTGGTCGACTCGGCCGATCAGTGTCTTTACCAGGCCAAGGCGAATGGACGCAACTGCGAGTACAAGCGCGAGAGTCGCGAACGTCCGTTGCACGCGTCCGAGATCGTCCCGCTGACGCCCGCCACGCCGAAACATCAAATGCAGACGTGCTGAGCGACTTCCAGGCGCGCGGATGCAACTCGATCGATCGCATCCCGTGCTTCGCGACGCCCTTCTAAGTGGCTCCCGAATCCGGGCCGCTGTGTTCCAGCAGTCGTCTCGCGGCCTTCCTTGTCAGCCGCGCCAGCGATCCCTGGTATTCCTGCATCGTCCCGATCGTTCCCTGCTGGGGAATGACAACGAGATCGAGTCCGCGCGGTAAATCGGCCCGACTGAGCCGGAACGCTTCCCGCAGCAGCCGCTTGAGGTGGTGCCTCGCGACGGAACCTCCGTGTTTTCGGGAGACGCTGAACCCCGCCCGCGTCGTGTCCGTCGAGTTCGCTGCGGCGAACATCAGGAGACGCGCGTCGGAGAACCGCTGCTTGCCTGCGTAGACGCGATTGAAGTCGGCCGACGACGTCAGCCGGCAGGCACGCGGGTAACCGAAGCCGTTCATCGAGCGCCGCCATCGGCCGCCGGACGGCTCTCGGCATCGGACAGAGGTTGTGACTCGTCCTTGCCTGTCGATTCCACGTCATCAAAACGCTCGGCCGGAAGTGGCTCACCTGCGGGCGATCCCTCGGTGAGCGGTTTTCGCCTGAGCCCCCGACGTGTCGCCGATCCACCGAGGATGGTCAACAGCACCAGCGCCAGCCCGGTGACAGCAATCAGCCCGCCGACCAGGATGGCCAACCGCAGCTTGCGTTTCTTCTCCAGGTCCTGCGTCAGTTCATCCGCGGGCGCGCTGGCCGCCTCAGGAGCGGCTTCAGAAACATTCGCCACCGACGGGTCCGACTCGATGAGGGCCGAGCCTTTACCGGGCCCGGACGACGCTGAATCTGCCTGAAACGTGGCCGCCCGGACCGATGACATCACCGGGCTGACGGCTGCGAGGGCGCACGCGAGGCAGGCCAGGGGGATCCACCTGCCTGAACGCCGCTGGACGGTCATCTCGATGCCCTCTGGAACCTAGCGGATTACCACAACGTGCCGCGGGGATTCTGTGGAGACTCCTGGGCGAGTTCCTCCAGAAGCTCTTTAACGCGGCCCTGCATGGGAGGACTGACGATCTTCACCACGACATACTGGTCGCCATACGCCTTCGTCTTGGGATTCACAATCCCTTTGCCCTTCATCCGCAGCCGGGTGCCCGACGACGACCCGGTCGGAATCTTGAGGGTCACGAGCCCCTCATTGAGCGTCGGGACATCGACCTTCGCTCCCAGCGCCGCCTCGGTGAACGTGACCGGGACCTCGATGATCAGGTCATCCTGCTCGCGCTTGAAATAGGGATGTGGAGCGACACGCACGGTGACGAGCAGGTCACCGGCCGGACCGCCGCTCTGTCCGGCCTGCCCCTGCCCTCGCAGGCGAACGACGCCGCCGTCCTTCATGCCGGCGGGAATTTTGACGGTCAGCCGTTCCTGGGAAGAGCCCGTCGCCAGCGTCAGGTCGTGGCTTCCCCCTAGGGCGGCGACGGAAAACGGAACCTGGATCTCGGTCTGCAGGTCGCTGCCGCGCTGCGCCCTGGCCTTGCGCCCGCGGCCTCCGAACAGGTCGCCGAGATCGAATCCGCCGCCAAAGAGGTCGGACGGATCAAAGTCGAACTGGGGCCCCCCGCCGGCGCTGCCCCTCGCGCCGCCGCGTCCCCCCGCGCCCATCTGATCGGCGTGTTTCCAGTGTTCGCCGAACTGGTCGTACTTCTTCCGCTTGTCCTCGTCCCCGAGGACTTCGTATGCCTCGGCCGCCTGTTTGAAGCGTTCCGCCGCCGCCTTGTCGCCCGGTTTGACGTCCGGATGCGATTCTTTCGCGATCTTCTTGTAGGCCTTTCGAATCTCGTCGGCCGTGGCCGTACGGGAGATTCCAAGCTGGCTGTAGTAGTCCGTGGAAGGCATTGGCGCCGGGGAAGTGGTCGGGATGCGAAATCAGGCTGGGCGAATCTTATGGTGGTTTCGCTGGCACGAAAAGAACCCTCGCACGCGGAACCCTACCAGCGTTCGTTGGGCCCCGAGGGAACGGCGACGTGCATCTCCGGGAGAATTCCGGTGCGGCTTCCGTGCATCGGCCCCGCTTCAGCAATCCGGGCGATCGACGCTTCGATTTCCACCCAGCTCTTGGCGATCTGGAATTCGTTCCGGAGATCGGCCCGCACCCGCATCGCCTTCAGGTACCAGTGACCCATCTTGCGGAACGACGTGACCGCGCGGGATTCGCCGACCTGCTCAAGCAGAAAGCGCAGCTGCCGCTGCATCAGGGCCAGCCGGTCGTCGAAATTTCCCGGAGGGTCGTAGGTTCCGGTCGTTTCCCATTGCGCCAGCTGCCGGAAGATCCACGGATTGGCAAGCGCTCCGCGGCCGATCGAAATGCCCTGGCAGCCGGTTTCCTCGAACATCCTTGCGGCGTCCTCGACCGTACGGATGTCGCCGTTACCGATGACCGGAATGTTCTCGACGGCTTCCACGACCTGCCGGATTCCTGGACGCTTCACGTGGCCGCTGAAGCCCTGCTCGCGCGTGCGGCCGTGGATTGCGATGGCAGCCACGCCGATCTTCTCGAACTCACGGGCGAAGAATGGCGCGGTGATCTGCGTGTCGTCCCAGCCCAGTCGCATTTTCACGGTGACCGGAACGCGGACCGCTTCGACAACCGTCCGCACGAGGGCGAGCGTCGCATCCGTGCGGCACATCATCGCCGAGCCGGCCCCGCCGGCGGTGATCCGGTGGACGGGGCAGCCCATGTTGATGTCGATCGAATCGACGCCCCGCGCCTCGACGAGCCGGGACGCGTCGCGCATCACGGCGGGGTCGTCTCCGAACAGTTGGACGGCGAAGGGGCGGTCTTCCTCGCACGACTCGACGAGCTGGAACGACTTCTGGCTCCCCTCCAGCAGCCCACGCGCGCTGACGAGATCGGTCGTCGCCAGTCCCAGGCCGCCGAGTTCGCGGACGACGCGCCGGAACGGCAGGTTGGTGAATCCAGCGAGCGGCGAGAGCGAATAGCGCGAAGGGAGCCTGAGCGCGCCGTAGTGAAGCGGCTTCGGCGTCGACGATGTTTCCGGAGAGAACGTCATGGACTGACATGAAAAGCACCCCGACTGCTTTGGAGCAGCCGGGGTGCGGGTGCGACTTCGGCTTCCAGGGCGATCAGACGGTCTTCGTCACGCCGGGGACGGCGATCGGGTACTCGCCCTTGTCGTTCGGGACGCTCGGCGGCGTGCCGTTGAGCGAGTATTCCGAAGGCCGCAGGGCGATCTTGGAATTCATCGCTTCCTCCCAGGTGATGACTTTGCCCGAGTAGGTGCACATCCGACCGAGGATGGCGACCATCGTCGACATCGCTCCGCGATGGGCCTCGTTGTATTTCTCTCCCTTGGCAATGGCATTCTGCAGGGCGGTGTGCTCGTTGACGTAGGGCAGGTCTCCCTTGCCCTTGTAACGGGTCACCTCTTTGCCGACCTGGATCGAGCAGTTCCGCGGAGCGTTATCGAGGTTGATGATCGCCTTCGTGCAATGGGCATGCTCGCTGACGGGGTTCCAGCAGTTTTTGATGTGCCGGCATTGGCTGAACATCACGCTGCCGTCGTCGAAAGTGAACTCGCAGGCGTGGTGGTCGAAGATCTCACCGTACTTCTTGTCGGTGCGCACTTCGCGACCGCCCATTCCGTTGGCCGACACGGGGTAGGAGCCTTTGATCCAGCAACCGACGTCGAGGTTGTGGATGTGCTGCTCGACGATGTGATCTCCGCACAGCCAGTTGTAGTAGTACCAGTTGCGGAGCTGGTACTCCATTTCCGTCTTGCACTCCTCGCGGGTGCGGCGGGGATCCCACACGCCGCCGCCGTTCCAATAGACCCGCATGGCGTGAACGTCGCCGAACTCGCCGCTCTTGATGCGGTCGATGTACTCGATGTACTGGGCCTGGTGCCGCCGCTGCAGCCCCACGCCCACCTTCAGGCCCTTCTCATCGGCGAGCTTCGCGGCCGCGAGCACCTGCTGCACCCCCGGGGCGTCGACGGCCACCGGCTTCTCGATAAAGCAGTTCTTGCCGGCCTTCACCGCGGCTTCAAAGTGCATCGGGCGGAAACCGGGCGGCGTGGCCATGATGACCATGTCGACACCGGAGTCGATCACCTTCTGGTAGGCGTCGAAGCCGACGAAGCGTCGGTCCGGCGGAACATCGACCTTGTTGGCTCCCTCCGCTCCAAACAGCTTCTCCGCTTCCCGCTGCAGAGCCTTGAGCGAGCCGTCGATGGCGTCTTCGAACATGTCTCCCATCGAGACCAGCTTGATCTGTGAGCTGGCGTTGAACGCATTGCCCATGGCTCCGGTGCCGCGGCCGCCGCAGCCGATGAGGCCGACCTTGATCTGATCACTTCCCTGGGCGAAAGCGCGGGCAGGCAGGCTGGACAGGGCCGTCACGCCGGCGGTCAGGGCGGCGGTGGACTGCAGAAACTCGCGGCGACTCGACATGAAGAACTCCTCACGGGACGCAGAGGGAGGCTGAAGGCGGGAAAAAGTAAGTTTGACGGTCGGGAAAATGGTTCGCAACCGGATCACTGCCAGGCCGGGGAGGCGACCTGCGTGAAACCCTCATTTTCCGAGTGAGTGTTGCAAGCATTGCGCGATTTCTGTGACAGCGCGACAATTGCGCCCACGTTCTGCCTGGTGTCGGCTTTCCTTCGAAGCGTCTGCAACATTCCACGAAAGGTTGCGCGCGCAAGCGTTCCGGGCGCCGCCGAAGCCGGTGACGTCGAGTGCTTTGCAGGGAGGACGAAGATCGGGGAGAGTGGGGCTGGTCTTCGAAGCCGCGTTTTCCGAAGGGGATGTCGTAATGCGCTGGATCGTGCTCGTACTGCCGTTGTGCCTGTTGACCGTTCCCGCGGCGGCGGCAGAAGGCGACCGGAAACTCAACGTCGTCTTCATCCTCGCGGACGACCTCGGCTGGGGCGAAGTGGGCGCGTTCGGGCAGGAGAGAATCCCGACTCCCAATCTCGACCGGCTGGCTCGGGAAGGGATGCGCTTCACGCGGCATTACAGTGGAGCGCCGGTGTGCGCGCCGTCGCGGTGCGTGCTGATGACCGGAAAGCACCTTGGACACGCAGAGGTCCGCGGCAACCAGCAGGCGAAGCTGAAGTTTCCTCAGTTCACGGAAGGTCAGTATCCGCTGTCGCAGCAGGCGCTCAGCTGGCCGATGCTGCTGAAGAAGGCCGGCTATGCGACGGGCGCAATGGGGAAGTGGGGGCTGGGACCTGTCGGCAGCACAGGGGAGCCGAACCGCAAGGGGTTCGACCTGTTCTTCGGCTACAACTGCCAGTCGGTCGCGCACAGCTACTTTCCGCCGCACCTGTGGCGGAACCGCGAACGGTTCGTCCTGAATGATCCGCCGATCCCGGGCCATCTCAAGAAGCCGGAGGGAGAGGTCAAGCTCGAGGACTATCAGGGGAAGCAGTACGCGCCAAAATTGATGATCGCCGAGGCGGAAAAGTTCATCGCAGCGCACGCCGGCGGGCCGTTCCTGCTCTACCTGCCGTTCATCGAGCCGCATGTTTCCATGCAGCCGCCGGCCGAGTCGGTCAACCGGTTTCCAAAGGAGTGGGACACCGAGGTCTATCGCGGTGAGAACGGCTACCTGCCGCATCCCCGGCCGCGGGCCGCCTATGCCGCGATGATTTCAGACCTCGACAGTTACGTGGGCCGGGTGCTGACCGCCCTCGACCTGGCGGGGGTGTCGGGTCGGACCCTCGTGGTGTTCTCGAGCGACAACGGAACGACGCATGACCGGCCGGCGAATCCGAAGCTGCACGTCGGCGGGGCCGATCCGAAGTTCTTCAACAGCACCCGTGACCTGCGGGGCTTCAAGGGGAGTGTCTATGAAGGGGGGATCCGCGTTCCCATGATCGCGAAACTGCCGGGCAAGATTATGGCCGGCACGGTGAACGAAACGCCGGGCTACTTCGCCGACTGGTTTCCAACACTCTGCGACGCGACCGGGATCGAGAAGCCGGAGGGCCTGGATGGCGAAAGCCTGTGGCCCGCCCTCACGGACGGAACGACGCACGCGCGAACCCGTCCGATGGTGTGGGTCTTCCCCGAATACCAGGGACAGGTGGCCGTGCAGATCGGCGATCTGAAAGCGGTGCGGACCGGCCTCAAAACGAAAAAGCCCGGGGCGTGGGAGGTCTACGACCTGGTGAAAGACCGGGGAGAGACGAAGGACATCGCCGGCGAGAACGCGACGTTCATCAAAGAGGTTGAGAGCGTTCTGCGCCGCGAAGTCGACAATAACGACGTCTTCCCGCTGACGATTCCGGGGATCAACGATTCGAAGTCGTGACTTCGATTGGGGCATGATTTCGACACAAAGGCACAAAGAGTCTCTTGGTGTCTAATGAGCCGGCGCTGACAGATCTGATCCAAGTGCTTCAGAAAGCCGGCGCGGGTCGGTGTCGCGGATGATTTCGTTGATGCCGGTCTGGTTGAAGCCCTTGTAGCCGTCGTTGCGCTCGAGAATCTCCAGGTGCGATCCGACGGCGCCTTTGGTCCGGAACGTTTCCGCCTGCTGCGGCGTGATGAGATTCTGTTCGAGGAGTGCGGCGATCCGTTCTGCGGCCACCGGCCAGACTTCTCCTTTCGTGAACGCCTGGCGCAGATAGGTGAAGTCGGTGAACGGCTTCATCGAGTCGACCCCGACTTCCTTCAGGCCTTCGCGAGCTGCGTTGAAGTCGAACTGGCATTCGAGGTGGTGCATGCCGGCCTCGAGGAACGCTTCGCCGTGCAGCTTGCACCAGAGCCCGACGGTGCCGAGCTTGTCCCGAGGGAAAAGCGGTGTGTGGGAGAAATCCTGGGCCACTTCTTCGGGGGACAGATCGACGTCGGCGAAAATCACGACGCCCGTCATTGGATCCTCGAGCACCTGCGCGCCCCAGCCGGCTTCCTTACCCGCATAGAACCTCTCCCGGCAATGGAAGCCCATCATCTCGAGAATGCGGATGAGTGTCGCGAAATACTCACGGCTGGAGCGGTAGGTGTGGTGATCGTGATTGGCCCAGCCCAGGCCCAGGGCGTCCTGCCGCATTTTCTGGATCTGTGCGGCGCGGTTGCGCGACTGCCAGTAGGACCGTTCCGCCCGGAAGAACAGGTCGCAGGCCCGCGGCATGCCGAGGTCGACGGCAGCCCATTTGATCAACATTTTCGTGTGCTCGAATCCGACAAGGTCATCGTCGAACTGGCGACGGCGAAGGAGAAGCCGTTCTTCATGGTGGAGCAGCTTCCCAGCATCAACGGTCCCCGATTTGAGTGACAACGACGGGTCGCCATGCCGCTCGATGGCACAGACCACATGGAGACCTGCTGCGCGTTGCGGGCAATAGTCCCAGCGGAGGGATGCGGTCGGATCGCCCTGGATATTCAGATCTCCTACAGCGCCATGCGCCAGCAGGAAATCACGGACGGAATCGACCTTCAGCATCATCACGAAGAATTTGCCGTCCAGGCGAACAGGCGGAAATAGGCCGGAGTCGATCCGCCATTCCTGGCCCCCTCGGTCGGTGTAGCCAACGGCGATCAGACGCGACTGGATTTCCGGGCCGGCTGGAAGCTGAAAGTGGTCGATCCAGTCGACCAGCCGTGTCCCGGTCTCGGTCTGCATCCTCGCGGCCAGGCGCGTGAGCCAGGGGCAATCCCGCTGGAACTGTTCGACGAGTTCCGCAATGAACGCGGCCGCTTCTGGCTGTGGCTGCCACGTGAATTCCGTCAGGGCCGAGGTCGCCGTCATGGCGGAGTCTCCGAGGGAGGGAATGGTCCTGGAAATTATAGGGGGCGACGAGCAAGCGGATCAGCAAGAAGGAGGGGAGCCCGCCCCGGCGTTGGATGTCACGACGAGCGGGGGGCGTGAGCCTCCTGATCATGGCAATCAACGCCCGGCATCAGATCATCGACCGGCTCGCGCCGGCCCAATCGCGTGCACTCTCAGAGTCCCGGCCTAGAATATCCCGTTTGATTGAGATCGGGTTTCGTGAGAAAGAATACGCTCGTGTCCGAAGAAGCGAATCAGTTCCATCCGTCTGTCGACCTGCCGCGGATCGAAAAAGCTGTTCGGGAGATCCTGGCCGCCGTCGGCGAGAATCCGGATCGCGAAGGGCTGCTCGAAACGCCCAAACGCGTGGCGAAGATGTACGCCGAGCTGTTTTCCGGTCTGCACCTCGATCCTTCGCGGCATCTCAAGAAGGTGTTCCTCGAGAACTACGACGAAATGGTGCTCGTGAAGGACATCAGCTTCAACAGCATGTGCGAGCACCACCTGCTGCCGTTTATCGGCAAGGCCCATATCGGCTACCTCCCGCGGGGAAAGGTGGTAGGGCTGAGCAAGATGGCGAGGATCGTGGAGGAGATTTCGAAGAAGCCGCAGGTACAGGAGCGGATGACGCACGCCATCGCCGACCTGATGAACAAGGAGCTGGACGCCAAAGGGGTGATCGTCGTCCTCGAAGCCGAGCACAGCTGTATGACGATCCGTGGCGTGAAGAAGCCGGGGGCCGTGACGATCACCAGCGCCGTGCGCGGGTTGTTCAAGTCGAACGAGTCGAGCCGCGCCGAAGCGATGGCGCTGATCAACCAGAAGTAACTCGCTCCCTGGGGCCGGCAGCCGCGCTGGACAGGGCCAGCAGCGCGGCTGAAATTCCATCCAACATCGGCCATGATGCGGTCGTAGGGTCCAACGCGGCGGAGGTTGGCGTTTCGATTCCTGAGGACGTTGGGAAAGGGCTGATCCTGTGAGTTCCAAGTCGCGGGCGATCTCGGGTGTTGTGATCTTTGTCGTGCTGATGGGCGCCGCCTGGATGCTCGTTTCAGGCCGCACGAAAGCCGCCCTCGTCGTCTACTGCGCTCACGACGCCGTCTTCGCCGAGCAGCTCGTGAGTCAGTTCATGGCCCAGACGGGCATGTCGGTCGAAGCGACGTATGACAGCGAAGTCGCCAAGTCGCTGGGACTCGTGCAGCGGCTGGAGCGAGAGCAGGGAAACCCCGTCTGCGGCGTGTTCTGGAACAACGAGCCCCTGGGAACGATGTCGCTCGCGGCGAAAGGTGTGTTTGAGCCGTATGAGTCACCCGAGGCGACCAATCGGCCGGCAGCATTCCGCGATCCGGAGAACCGCTGGACTGGATTCGGCGTGAGGTACCGCGTGTGGATCGTGAACACCGGGAAGATGGCGGCGACGCGCGAGGCCGTGGAAGAACGGATGAACAGCGGGGACCTGTCGCGGGTCGCCATCGCCGAGCCGCTCTACGGCACGACGCTCACTCACTGGAGCCTGCTCTGGAATCGTCTGGGGGCTGACGAACTCCAGAAATGGCACCGCAGCCTCAAGGAACGCGGTTGCCATTTCGTGAAGGGAAACGGAGCCGTGCGGGATCTCGTGGCGGCCGGAACCTGCGACCTGGGGATGACTGATACGGATGACTTCTTCGGAGCACTCGACGCCAGGGCTCCCGTGGCCATGCTGCCGATCCGCGTCCAGGAGCAGACGATCGCCATCCCCAATACGGTGTCGATTGTGAAAGGGGCCCGGCATCCGCAGGCGGCGCAGGCGTTCGTCGATTTTCTCCTCTCGGCCAGCAGCGATCTCGCGCTGGCGAAGTCGGGATCGCGGCAGGCGCCTGTCCATACGGGCGTTGCCGCTTCCGAACTCCCGCCGGAGATGGCCGAGATGCACGACTGGGCCAAAGAGGCGGCGGATCTTTCCGGACTGACCATATCGCGGGATGAGTGCCTGGCCTGGCTGCAGAAGGAGTTCGCTCCGTGACCTATGCCGGAGCGATTGGAGCTTCGACATTGCGCAGTGCGCTCGTGGTGGTGGTGGGGCTGGTCCTGGCGAGCCTGCTTGCCGAGTGGTTTCGAAGCACGGAATCGCGTTCGCTGAGGAAGATCCAGTTCGTGCTGCTGGCGGCGGTGTTCCTCACCCCGAACCTGATCGTCGGTTTTGGCTACCGCACGCTCTCGATCAACCTCCTCAATCACCGCTGGTTGAACGAACTGCTGTATTTCCTGCTGATCTGCTTCGAATGCGTGCCGGCGGCGCTGTGGCTGCTGCTGTATTCCCCACCCCCCGCGCTTTCGCCCGAGGCGTGGCATTGCGCCCGGCTGGCGCGGCAGGCGGGTTCGCCGCTGCAGTCGCTCACGTGGCGTCTGAGATTCTGGTGGAAGGGGGCGGGCGAGACCCTCGTGGGCCCGGCCGCCCTGCTGTTCGTCCTGTCGTTCCAGGAATCGGAACTGGCCGCTCTGATGCAGGTCGCCGGCTGGCCCGAACGACTGTTCACCGATCACGTCGGCGGTCTCCCTCCTTCCGAAACCGCCCGACTTGTGCTTTGGCCCGTCCTCATCCAGCTGCCTGTCGCCGTTCCGCTGCTGACACGAATTGGGGTGGCGATTTCGACGCCTCCGCTCTCGGTCCTGTCGGAGAAGTCGCGGCCTGGGCGTCGCCGGGGGGCCGCTCTGAATCTCTTCGGCTGGACGTGGATTCTCGCGGGGCTGGCCTTCGTCATCGGGCGTCCGCTGTGGCATCTGGTGGACGGTGTGTCACGAGTGAGCCGGACGGTCCAGTTGCAGCCGCGCTGGTGGCGCGAGCTTGGGGACGCCGTTCTGCTGGCGGCCTCATGCGTCGCCCTGACATGGGGGGCGGCCTGGTTGCTGCAATGCGTTTCCAGAAGCAGGGCGACGCTCATCACGGGCGGGGCGATCCGGGAGAGGATCCGGCTGGGAATGCTCTCACTGCTGCTCGCTCCCGGATTGACGGGGACACTCGCGCTGGGGCTCCTGACGGCGGGATTTTTCCAGCGATGCCTCCCCGGCCTGGCGTATACGCCGGCGCCGCTCATCGTGGCGGAGTGCCTGTGGTTATGGCCGCGCGTCGTGCTGGTGCGGGGATCGATCGCGGCCCGCACGCGTGTGGCGTCGCACCAGATTCGCCTGCTCGACCGCTCGCCGGATGGCCGGCAGCGGGCCGGGGCGGCGGCGGTGTGGTGGCGCGTGGCCGGCCGGCCATTGGCGGGAGGTGTGTGCCTGGTGGCGTGGTGGAGTTACCTGGAAGTGATGCTGCCGATGATCCTGCGACTGCCCGGTTTCGACCCGTCGCCAATGATGATGTACAACCATCTGCACTACGCGCAGGTCGAGGCCCTGGGAGTGAAACTGGCGATGATCCTCTCAGTTCCGCTGGTGTTGGGAGCACTCGTTGCCGCGACTGTGCGACTTCTGGAAGGACGGCGAACCACGTGACTCCGCTGTTCCAGCTCAAGAACGTTTTCGTGGACGGACCGCGGCGTCCGCGGCTCGAAGGGGTCACCGTCGACATCCTGCCGGGACGCACCGCCGTCGTCGGCGCGTCCGGAGCCGGAAAGACGTCGCTGCTGAATCTCCTGTCGGGCTTTGAGACGCCGGATGCCGGCGGGATCGAAACGGTGCAGATCCGGTCCGAGCGCGTTCCGATTTTCTGGTCGCCCGCCGATGGGGGCCTCTGGCCGGGAGTTTCGATCGCCGATCACATCCGGCTGGTGACGCCCGGGGCGTCCACGAGGGGCCGCGTCCAGGAGTGGCTGGAACGATTTGACCTGAACGAGTCGGCCGCGAGGCATGTCGAGGAACTGTCGGCCGGAGAGCGATCTCGCTTGAGCCTCGCCAGGGCGCTGGCGGTGGATGCGGCAGTGCTGGTTCTCGATGAGCCGCTGGTGCATGTGGACCGGGCCCGGCTCGAGCGTTACTGGTCGATCGTCCGGGAAACGTGTGAGGCCCGCGGCACGTCGCTCGTCTTCTCGTCGCACCATATGATCGACCGGCGGCACGCGGACCGCGTCGTCGGAATGGAGAAGGGACGCGTCGTCCTCGATTGTTCCATCGACGAAGCACTGCGAGAATCGGTTCATGAGTGATCGAGGGCTGCCGTTGGCGGACACGAGCACGCGGCCCTCAGGGCCGCGGCGGGCTCTGCTGTTCGCGATGGGGCTGATCACGTTCACCGGCTGTTTCGGCCCCGGCGAGGGAGATGTCCAGCTGCCGACGGCCAACATCGCGACGTGGCAGATTCCCAACGAGGAATCGAAGATTCCAACGCCGCGGGGGCTGTTCACGGCGCGCAACGGCGACCTCTACGTCCTGGATGACGCGGGCCGGTTCCTGATCTATGACCAGGATCGCAAGCTCGTTCGCAAAACATACATGCCCGAGTATTCGGTCGGCCGCCCGGAAGGCCTGTGGCAGATGCTCGACGGCCGGGTGGCTGTCGCCGACACGCACTACAACCGCGTGGTCCTCCTGAACCCCGACGGGACGTGCGAACGGATGTTCGGCACGAAAGGATACGGGCCCGGTGAGTTCATCTTCCCGGAGACGGTCGTCCAGGACCCCGCAGGGCGGCTGTATGTCTGCGAATATGGCGGCAACGACCGCATCCAGCGGTTTTCCGCCGACGGCAAGTTCCAGGTCGCTTTCAGTTCCTTCGGGACCGAACCGGGACAGGTGCAGCGGCCGACGGGGCTCGTGTGGCACGATCACAAGGTCTACGTGTGCGACGCGGTGAACAATCGCGTCCAGCGGTTTTCGGAGGACGGCCAGTTCGAAGCCGTTCTGGCGGACTCACAAACGGCCGGCCTTTATTACCCGTATGACATGGCGATCTCCCCGGCAGGGGAGTTGTACGTCGCCGAATTCGGATCGGGGCGGGTGACAAAGTTGTCGAAGGAAGGGAAACTGCTGGGGCGATACGGAACGGCGGGACGTGATGTCGGGCAGTTCTGGACGCCGTGGGGAGTCGCGGTGGCCGCGGATGGGCGGGTGTATGTGGCTGATACGGGAAACCGAAGGCTTGTGGAGCTGAAGCTGTGAAGCGGCGCTCGATCCTTCGCACGCTCTTTCCGGAAACGCTGTTCCCGTCGTCTCGGGGGCCGCTGAACTGGCGCGAAACGATTCCGCTGGTCGCGTTCCTGGCGACCTATCTCGCCGTCATCCTCTGGCTGACGCTCTCCAGACGGGTCACCTTTACCTATCCCTGGCAGCTTGCATGGATCGGCGTGTCCGTGTGGGTGTGGTGGATGTGGCGGAACGGCTGGAGCGGACTGAGCCGCGGCCGGGCGCTGTCGGCGCTGATCTGCCGGCTGGTGCTGCTGGGGCTGTTCGTCGCGCTGATGGCCGAGCCGCGCTCCGTGCGGACGCGTGATTCGCTGGCCGTCGTCTATGCCGTCGATTTTTCCGAGTCGATCGGGCCAGACGCCCGCGAGCAGGCCGCGAAGTTCGTAGCCAAAGCGGTCTCCGAGAAGCCGCAGGAAGACTCGGTCGGCCTGGTGGCGTTCGGCAAGAACGCGGCCGTGGAAGTGCCGGCGCGTCAGTCCTTCCCGCTGGAAGGAGGACAGATCGTTTTCAACGCCCGGATCGCGGCGGACGAGACCAACATCGAGCAGGCGCTGTCCCTGTCGGCCGCGCTGTTGCCCGAAGACACGCGAGGCCGGATTGTGCTGCTCAGCGACGGCGCCGAGACGACCGGCAGTCTGCGGCCGGTGCTCGAGGAACTGCGGACGCGGGGAATCTCCGTCGACGTCGTGCCGATCACCTACAGCTACGAGAAGGAAGTCTGGGTGGAGCGGCTGGAGCTGCCGCAATCAGTGAAGATCGGGGAGTCGTACGAAGCGTCCGTCGTCGTCTCGTCGCTGAAGGCCGGGAAGGGAAAGCTGCAGCTCACGGAGAACGGGCAGCCGGTTGGCGAGCCGATGCCGATCGAGTTCCAGGCCGGAAAGAACCGGTTCGACCTGCCGCTGTATCTGCGGTCGCCGGGCTACTACGAATACAAGGCGACGATCATTCTCGACGAGAACGAGGACCAGCTGGCCACGAACAACACGGCCGTCAGCTACATCTTCGTCGAAGGGGAGGGGAAGGTTCTGCTGGTGACCGATCCTGTCGGCCGCAAGGAGGACTGGCAGTCGTTGCGGAAGGCGATCATCGACGGCGAACGGGCGGTCGAGGTGGTCGACGCTTATTCCTTTCCGCGCGATCCGTTAGCGCTCATGCCGTATGACTGCGTGATCTTCTGCAACGTCGCGCACGATGCCTTCGACGCCGACCAGACGCAGGCGCTGCATGATGCGGTCTACAACCAGGGAACCGGCTTCCTGATGGTCGGCGGGCAGAACAGCTTCGGCCCGGGGGGATATCACCGCACGCTGGTCGAGAAGATCCTGCCTGTCGACATGGATATCTCGAAGAAGAAGATCCTGCCGAAGGGGGCACTCGTCATCGTTCTGCATACCTGCGAGTTCCCCGAGGGGAACACGTGGGCGAAGCGGATCACGAAGCAGGCGATCAAGGTGCTCGGCTCGCAGGATGAAGTCGGCGTGATCGACTTCGAGCAGGGCGAGCAGTGGGTGTTCAAGCTGGCGCCCGCGTCGAACTACGAAGAAATGGCGACGAAGGTCAATGCGGCCGCCCCGGGCGACATGCCGGCCTTCGCACCAACGATGGAAATGGGCCTCCGCGGACTGAAAGACAGCGACGCGGCCGCGAAGCACATGATCATCATCTCGGACGGCGACCCGCAGCCTCCGCCCCCCCCGCTGGTGCAGGCCTTCGTCGACAGCCAGGTCACCATGTCGATGGTCGCGATCTTCCCGCACGGCGGGCAGGAAGTGACGCTGATGCGACAGGTGGCCGAGTCGACCGGCGGGCGCTACTACTTCCCCGACGATCCGAATCGCCTCCCCGGCATCTTCATCAAGGAAGCGAAGACGCTGAAGCGGACGATGATCCAGAACAAGGAGATCCAGGTGGCGGCCGGGTATCCGTCACCCGTCCTGGAGGGAATCGACGCGGCCCCGAAACTCGGCGGCTATGTGCTCTCCACGCTGAAAGAGAGCCCCATTGTCGAGAATGTGCTCTACACGACCCCCGAGGATGCGGAAGAGGGCGACTCCGATCCGGTGCTGGCCATCTGGCGGTACGGGCTGGGGACCACGGCGGCCTTCACGTCCGACCTCTCTCCCGCCTGGGGAAAGGACTGGGTCAACTGGGAGAAGTACACCGCGTTCGTGAAGCAGCTGATGGTCCGCGTGTCGCGCGTCCGCAAGGATGGACACCTGCGGATGTGGAGCTACATGTCGGGAAGCGAAGGCGTGATCATGGTGGAGGACTTCCACCCGGATGAGACCTTCATGGACGTGACGGCCGCGGTTACCGGCCCGGGCGACCAGCAGCGGACCATTCCCCTGAAGCAGGTCGGCCCCCGCCGCTACCAGGCGACGTTCCCCACCTGGGGGGCGGGACTGTATCAGATCCAGGCGGTCGGCCAGGGGGGGCAGGAACGCAAGGACATCGTGAACGGCGGGTTCATCGTCTCCTACTCGCCCGAGTACCTGAAGTTCACCTCGAACTACGAGGCGCTCCGTGAAATCGTCAGCACCACCAAAGGTCAGGAACTGACTCCCGCCGCGACAAAGGACGAGATCTACGGGCGGCGCGAGCCGAAGAGCAGCTCGCAGCCGATCTTCGACTGGCTGCTCTACGGGCTGGCGATCCTGATCCCGATCGATGTGGGGCTCCGGCGTGTCCAGATCGACTGGCGGACGATCAAAGGCTGGTTCGGAATGGGCCGGAAGCAGGAAACCACCGCGACGATGGGCGCGCTGCTCAAACGCAAGGAATCGGTCGGATCGCAGCTCAAGACCCGCTCGGAACGCCCGATGCCCACCAGGCCCGCTCCCCCGCCCGGGTCATCCCTTCCCGGGCAGTCGCCTGGCATGCGCACGACCGCTCCAAAGCCGCCGCAGTCCTCTTCGCCGCCGGCCAAGTCGCCCCCCTCGGAATCGACAACGAGCCGCCTGCTCGACATGAAGCGGAAGCGTCAGGATGGCGGCGACCCGCCGGAGAAGAAGTCTTAACGGCCCGAATGAGAACGGCGCTGGCAGCGTCGGCCTTCGCCTTCTTTACTTCCCGCGGCATCCCAGTATTCTGCGCGAGGAAGGACACACGACATGGCAAAGACGGCTGCGGATGGTTGCTGGGTGGGTTTCGATCTGGGCGGCACGAAGATGCTGGCCCAGGTTTATGACAACTCGCTCAAGCTCGTGGGCAAGGACCGGAAGAAGACGAAGCCCGCGAGCGACGTCTCCGCCGGTGTGGCCCGCATTGTCGAAACCATCCGCGAGGCGCTGGCCGATGCGCAGATCGACGCCTCGCGTCTGTCGGGGATCGGGATCGGCTGTCCCGGCCCATGCGACATGGAGAAGGGGGTGATGACCGCGCCCCCCAATCTGGCGTGGGGCGACGTCGAGATCGGCAAGGTGCTGACGAAGGAGTTCGGCTGCCCCACCGCGGTGATTAACGACGTCGATTCGGGCATGTACGGCGAATACCGCTTCGGAGCGGCGAAAGACGCTTTCTGCGCGCTGGGAGTGTTCCCCGGCACCGGGATCGGCGGAGGCTGCATCTACCGCGGCGAGATCCTCCGCGGCCACAACATCACGGCGATGGAGATCGGACACTGCCAGGTCGTGTACAACGGCCCTCTCTGCGGCTGCGGCCAGCGGGGATGCCTGGAGTCGGTTGCGAGCCGCACTGCGATTGCCGCAAACGCCGCGCGCGCCGCCCTCCGCGGTGATGCGCCCCACCTCTTCGAAAAGGCCGGCACCGATCTGGCCAACATCCGCAGCGGCGCGCTGGCGGAATCGATCAAGGAAGGCGACAAGGCCGTCGAGGTGATCGTCGAAGAAGCGGCCCGACTCATCGGACTGGCCGTTTCGACGACCATCAACCTGCTGGCGGCCGATGTCGTGGTGCTCGGCGGCGGGTTGGTCGAGGCGATGAGCGACCTGTTCGTCACCAACGTGGACAAGGCGGCCCGCAAGCGCGTGATGCCTCCCTTCAAGAACGCCTTCAAGGTCGTTCCCGCGGCGCTGGGAGACGACGCGACGGCCATGGGGGCGGCCGCCTGGGCCCAGCACGTCCTTGCTGACAGTTGAGTCGCTCCGCGGCGACGCCCGGGGGCAGGCTGCTGAAAGGTCTTTCGCGGACAGGTTTTTCGCAGCGGGGGAGGCTGTTGGCTGCGCCGGGATGCTCCGGTGACTGTGCGATCTGGCAGGTGCCTGGGTAACATTCTTTCAGAGTTCACGCCTCACGCAATGGGCCGCGGGGGCGTTCACTGACGGCATGTTCGTTGAAGAGCTTCTCGCCGGCCTGTCACCGGTCGTCTGCGTTCAGGACTCTTGTCATGTCGCTGCCTCCCTTCGATCCGTACAACGCTCCCGTCGCGAAGAACACGCCCGCCGATATCGGGCGGATGAACGCCGAGTTCAACCAGGTGGTCGTCAAGCTCGGAGAAGTCGGGGTCAAGCTCCACGGCCATTTCAAATGGTGGATCCTGCACGGCTTCTGGAATCCGACAGGCTTCGACTTCCACTGCGAAGACTGGAAGCGTCTGCATGATGTCGCGGCCAAGAGCCCGCGCCTCGGATTCGACCCCTCCGACATGCCGGGATACGACCCGTGGAAGGCGGCCGATATCAAGTTCGTCGGTTTCACGCAGGCGGGAAAGCCGCCGCTCGTGCACCTCGACATCGCGATCAGCCGGCCGGGGCTCTGCCGCGTATATATTGCCGTGAAGGGCTATCCGCAGAAGATCGATGCGCTCCAGCGGGCCAAGGCGGTCACGGCGCGTGATACGGCCGTCTACAAGGAAATCTACCGCCGCGTGCTCGCGCTGGGCGTCGATCTCGATCTGCATATCGGCTCGCACCTGACGGCGGGACGGAGCCGGCTCGATGGCATCAACTTTGTCGCCCGGGACCATGAGGCGCTGAAGAAGGCCCTGACCGATGCGGTCCATCCCGGAGGGGACAAGGTGTTCGCCCCGGGCTCCAAGAGTGCGGTGGGGCACCTTCCCCTCAGCATCTCGTATCGCGCCACCGAGGGGACAGGCTTCCGGCAGATCTGGAGGCCCAATTCCTCCGACCGCCCGATCGCCACTCCCGATCCAAAGAAGGATCCGGCTATGGATGCCGGCTTCTCATCACATTTCGGCGATAACCGCAACCTGCCCGACCTCACGTCGGTCCACTGTGCCGTGTCCGACAGGATCTGCAACATTCACATCGATGAGATGGGATTCGTGATGACGGATCCCCAGGGGAATGTGATTGTCAACCCGGACGTCCTCCGGCACCTGCTGATCGAACTGCTCTGGAAAACCAACCTGCAGGGGAAACTGCCGTTCTGGGCGCTCGATCGTGTGAACTTCGACATCGCCAGTTCGCCGCTGAACTTCAAACCGGTGGGAATCGGGTTCGATGTCGTGCAGACGAAACGCGTGAAAGCGACAATCCGCGGACAATGTTCCGTCGATGGATCGATGGAATGCTCAGGGACGATCGGCCTCGGCATCAACTTCTGAACGAACCGCTGCTCTCGCAGCACCGCCTCTGCCGGCGGCGCGTAACTGATCGGGACGTTCAACCGGGATTGCCGTCCTTCCAGCCGCTTACCAGCGGAAGAGGCTTGTTCCCCACGCGAGGCCGGCGCCGAAGCCGCACATCATCAGGGTGTCGCCCCGTTCAATGCGTCCCTCGCGGTAGGCTTCATCGAGCACCAGCGGAATCGACCCGCCGGAGGTGTTGCCGTACCGATGGACGTTCGAAAAGACTTTCTCGGGCGGAATCGCCAGCTGCTCCATCGCGGCATCGATGATGCGGATGTTCGCCTGGTGGAGCGCGAACAGCGACACGTCGTGGACGGTCATGCCGGCCGTTTCGAGCATGAGCTCGATGGTGTCGGTCACGAGCCGGACGGCCCACTTGAAGACCGACCGGCCGTCCATGTGGAGCAGGTGATCGCCCGCCTCGATCGCCGAGACGGTGAGGGGCGTTTTCGATCCGCCGGCCTTGCGGTCCAGAAGACCGCCGCCGCTGCCGTCGGCGCCCATCTGGTAGCAGAGCAGTCCCTGGTGCGGGTCACCTGCGGTGAGGATCACCGCGCCGGCCCCATCGCCGAACAGGGGATAGGTTCGCTGATCCGCCGGATTGATGATCCGGCTCATGCAGTCGCCACCCACGACGAGCGCGACTTTCGCATTCCCGCTGGCAACGAACTGCGCCGCGGTCACGAGTGAATACATGAAGCCCGCGCAGGCGGCCGCGAGATCGAATGCGGCGCAGTCGAGGGCCAGACGGTCCTGGATCAGGCACGCGGTCGACGGGCACTGGAAGTCGGGCGTGAACGTGCCGCAGACGACGAGGTCGATATCGGCCGGGTCGACGTTGGCGTTGCGGATCGCCCTGCGGGCGGCCTCGACGCACAGGTCGCTCGTCGCCATTTCGGGCGGAGCGTGGCGGCGTTCGAGAATTCCGGTGCGCTGCCTGATCCACTCGGGATCAAAGCCGAGACGAGTCTGCAGGTCGGCGTTCGTCACCACGTTTTCGGGGACGAACGACCCGCAGCCCGCAATCTGGACTCCGAGAAGCGAATTGGTCCGGCGGGAAAACAAATGCTGTCCCTTGGGAGTGACGGACTCCAGCGACGGAGACGCGGTGGTGGTAACTGCCAACGAAATGCCTCCCTGCAACGAAACCGCGGTGCAGGCCGGTGCAGACTCCAGGACATCCTTTGGGGAGCTGCAAAGCCCCCGAATCCTACACAGGTCCCAAAATCGCGGAAAGGCTAGCTTGGAACCCGAGCGCCGGATTCACAAGGACAACGAAGCCCAGCCGGCCCCGGATCAAATCCCGGCGCTCATGGCATTCCAGAGCGCCAACCGCGACTCCAGCGAGGCAATCGCCGCGCTTTCGGCCTGTGCCCAGGCGTCCGGCTGGTCGCCGCACAGCTGGATCATCAGTTTTCGCGCCTGCGGGCCATGCTCGTCGCCGTCGAGCGCGACGTGCCGATCGAGGTAGTAGACGAACGAATCGAACGATCCGTTCATTCCGCCGTTGAGCTGCTGGATGATCCTTGAGAACAGGCCGGGCAGCAGGTCTTCGCGTCCGCAGGTGAAGGCGGCTGCAATCGCGGGAAGCTGGCCTGTCTGGAGGATCTGAAACGTCTGCTCGACGAAATCTTTGGCGGCCGGAGGCGCGCCGCAACGGGTGAGGGCGTCGCTGAGCGGCTGTCCAGTTCGCAGGAACTCGCAGAGCCCGAGGATCGGACCGACGTCGGCCCCGGCCTCGCGCATCGAGTCGAGGTACAGGTCGAAGTGGCTGGCAGGGGCCCCGTCGCGGGCGACATCGGTTTCTTCCGCGAGAACGATCTCGTTGATCAGCCGCGCGGCGAAGGGGTTGGACGGTGGAAGCCACGGGATCGTGACGCAGCACAGCCGTTGCTGGAGTGCCTTGAGCAGCGACATGAAGTCCCAGACGGCGTAGACGTGGTGCTCCATGAACGTCCGCACCGCGGCGACATCACGGATCTTGCCATAAACGGAATGTTCGAGGAGCCGCTGCCGGAGTGGCTGCAGCGAGTTGTTGAGGTGATCCCAGGAATGCATTCAGCGGTTCGCGAAAAACGAGATGGAGGAAGGGAAGGAGGATAGTCCGGCCGATTGAGAATCGGCAGGGCGCGCGGACGACCGTTCATCATCTGATTGGCCGTGTCTCGCACGAGGGAATTCCTTGAAATCACGCCTTTCACTCCTGCAGAAGCTGAGCGACGATGGAGGAACCAAAATCACGCACCATTGACCTGTGAGCAATTCTTCAGGGGCCCTTCTCTTACGTCATGAATGCGCAGACTGGAATCGCCGGACTGGATGAACTCCTGGGTGGGGGCCTTCCCGCCAACCGGACCTATCTCGTGGAGGGCAATCCGGGGGCAGGCAAAACGACTCTCGCGCTCCAGTTCCTCCTGGAAGGAATCGAGCGCGGCGAATCGTGCGTGTGCGTCACGCTTTCGGAAACCCGCGAGGAGCTGTCGGCCGCGGCCAGCACCCACGGCTGGAGCCTCGACAAACTGCGGATCGTCGAACTTGTCGCGTCGGAAGATGCACTTCACACCGACAATCAGCTTGCCATGTTTCAGCCCTCAGAGCTGGAACTCGGCACCACGATGGAAGCGATCCTCAAAGCGATTGAAGAGACGAAGCCGACTCGAGTCGTGATCGATTCGCTGTCCGAGTTCCGGCTGCTGGCGCAGAATTCCCTGCGCTATCGTCGCCAGATCCTGGCGCTCAAACAGTTCTTCTCGGGACGCCGCTGCACCGTCCTGTTTCTTGATGATCGCACGGCCGACGGCAGCGACCTGCAACTGCAGAGCATTGCCCACGGAGTCGTAATGCTGGAGCAGATGTCGCCAGAGTTCGGAGGTGACCGGCGCCGGCTGCGGATCGCCAAGCTTCGCGGCCGGGCCTACCGCGGTGGCTATCACGACTACATCATCGAAAAAGGGGGACTGCGGGTCTTTCCTTCGCTGGTTGCCAGCGACCACAAAATCGAAGCGGTCTCTGGACAACTCTCGAGCGGAATTGCGGAACTCGATGCCCTGACCGGCGGGGGCTTCGATTTCGGGACGGGCATTCTCGTGGCCGGACCGGCCGGGTCCGGAAAGTCCACGCTGTCCATGCAGTACGCGTACACGGCCGCAATGCGCGGTCAGCGTGCAATGGTGATGATGTTCGACGAGCGTGTCGACACCCTTCTGGCTCGCTGCAAGGGCGTCGGCATCGATCTCGGTCCGTTCGTCGAGAACGGCCTCGTCACCCTGCAGCAGATCGATCCTGCAGAATTGTCCCCGGGCCAGCTTTCGCAGATCGTCCGCTCCGCCGCCGAAGGGAAGGATGGCCATCCCCCGGCGCAGGTGATCGTCATCGATAGCCTGAACGGATACCTGAATGCGATGCCTGAAGAACGGTTCCTGGTCATTCAGCTGCATGACCTGCTGACTTACCTCGGCCACAAGGGAATCGTCACGTTTCTGGTCGTTGCCCAGCATGGGCTGCTCGGCGCCATGCAGACGCCAGTCGACACGACCTACCTGGCTGATGCCGTCGTGCTGCTGCGTTATTTCGAGACGATGGGAGCCGTGAAGCAGGCGATCTCGATCATCAAAAAACGTGGAGGAAAGCACGAACGGACGATTCGCGAGTTCCGGATCGATGGCCAGGGATTGCGGATCGGGGAGCCGCTTCGTGACTTTCAAGGCGTCCTTTCCGGAATTCCGAAGTATCTCGGCAACAGCAAGCCGCTCCTGGAGAATCGGGAGGAATGACGGCCTCTTCGCATGCTCTGGACCACCGGGTCCTGCTGCTGACTCCCACCCGGCGCGACGCGGAGACAAGCAAAGCACTGCTGGCCGACCACGGCATCGAGTCTGAGATCTGCCGGAACATCAACGTTCTGTGCGAAGAAGCGGCCCGTGGAGCCGGCGCTCTTCTCGTCACGCAGGAGGCCATCTTTTCCAGCACCGATCAATGCCTCACAAAGCTCGTCCAGGGGCAACCTTCATGGTCGGATTACCCGCTGATCGTCCTGACTCCCGCGGGACCCCAATCGGCTGCGGATATCGCGGCGCTGGCCGCGGTGGGCCACATGCTGCTTCTTCAGCGGCCGTTGCAGATCGGCATGCTCATCAGCACGGTCCAGGCGGCGCTCCGGGATCGCGCCCGCCAGTACCTCGTTCGTGACCATCTCGCCGAGCAGGAAGCCTACGCCGCGGCGCTGCGGGAAAGCGATCGCCGCAAAGACGAATTCCTGGCGGTGCTCGCACACGAACTTCGCAATCCGCTCGCCCCCCTCCGCACCGGCATCGATCTCCTGCTGCTGGAGAATCAGGCGCGGGACGATGACCTGATTCCGATGATGTCCAGGCAGACGTCACACATGGTGCGGCTTATCGATGATCTGCTGGACCTTTCCCGCATCAGCCAGGGGAAACTGACTCTGCGGACCTCGACCGTGAGCCTCGGCGAGGTGATCGGAAATGCCGTCGAGGCAACGCGTCAGCAGATCGAGTCGGCCGGGCATCAACTTCACGTGGCCGTCAGTGGTCCGTTGCACGTGACGGGTGATCCGGTCCGCCTGACGCAGGTTTTCGCCAACCTGCTGAGCAACGCCGCGAAGTACACCGAGCAGGGTGGGCAGATTCACCTCGCTTCCGAGCGAGTGCAGGAGAAAGCAGTCGTCCGAGTGCGTGACACCGGTCTCGGGATCCCTCCGGAGATGCTCTCCCGCGTGTTCGAGATGTTCGCGCAGGTCGATTCGTCGCTCGGCCGCGCAGGCGGCGGGCTGGGCATCGGGCTGACGCTCGTGCGGCAACTCGTCGAGATGCACCAGGGATCGATTCGCGTTGCCAGCGACGGGCTGGGCTGCGGAAGCGAGTTCACGGTGGAACTGCCGACTGTCGCGGGCATGCCTCGTTCCGGAGCAGTCCGCGGGCCGGAGTTCGGCAGCCGGGGGCCGTCGATGAATGTGGTTGTCGCGGACGACAATGTCGACGCGGCCGAGACGCTGGCCATGCTGCTTCGTCAGCTAGGGCATCACGTTCGAATCGTTCATGACGGGCAGCAGGCCGTCGAGGTCGTCTGCAGGAATCGTCCTGAGCTGGCGATCATCGATATCGGAATGCCGGTGCTGACGGGTTATGACGCCGCCACACGGATCCGGGAACAACTCGGATCGCGGAATGGCGTGTACCTCGCCGCCTTGACCGGCTGGGGGCAGGAAGAAGACCGGCGGCGGGCTCTCGATGCCGGCTTCGACGCCCATATGGTCAAGCCGGTTGAAACGTCCCGCCTTGCGTCGCTGATCGAGGCGGCCCGCAGAGGCGTCTCTTCTTGAACACCCGGCGAAAGCGGCCGCCGCGCACAGCAGTCTCGCTGACCGTTTCCAGATTCAGTCCTCATCGTTGAACCCGCTCCCGCGCCCGTCCAGCGTCCCGAACGACTGACCAGCCGGGCTGCGAATTGCGGTCCGTAACCTCGACGCGGTCGAGGCGTTCGTCACAATGAGAGGATCAATTTTGCCGGGACGTCAAATTGTGCATTCGATGACCTCGATTCTGCGACCAGTGACTCTTCTGACGATCTGGCTGACTCTGGCCAATGCATCTCTTCAGGCAGCGGATCAGGAACAGCCGCTGGAGTTCTTCGAGAAGAAGGTCCGGCCGCTCCTCGTCTCGCACTGCTACGAGTGTCACAGCGTCAAATCCAAATCGCTGAAAGCCGGTCTGCGGGTCGACAGCCGCAGTGCGCTGCTGAAGGGGGGAGACTCGGGGGCGGCGATCTCGAGCGACCAGCCGGACCAAAGCCTGCTGCTGGAAGCCGTCCGGTATGAGGCCTACGAGATGCCGCCGAAGGGAAAGCTCCCGGCCGCGGACATCGCCATCCTCGAGCGGTGGGTCAAGATGGGAGCCCCATGGCCCGAGGAACCCGAACCGGTGGCTGACGCCTCGCCGCCGCCCTTCGATCTCGAAGCGCGCAAGGCGTCGCACTGGTGCTGGCAGCCGGTCCGCAGGCCTGAGTTGCCGGCGGTCCAGGACGCCGCGTGGGTTCGCGACGATATCGACCGGTTCATCCTCGCGAAGCTGGAAGAGCGGGGATTCCAACCGGCTCCCACCGTCGATCGCCGCGTTCTGATCCGTCGGCTGTCGTTCGATCTCATCGGTCTCCCGCCGACGCCCGGGGAGGTGGACGAGTTCGTCAGCGACCCGGCCTCGAATGCCGTGGAGAAGGTGGTCGACCGGCTGCTGGAGTCGCCCCATTTCGGCGAGCGCTGGGGACGTCACTGGCTCGATCTCGTCCGCTACGCCGAATCCCGGGGCCACGAGTTCGACAACGATACGCCGAACGCCTGGCAGTACCGCGACTACGTCATCCGGGCCCTGAACGCCGATGTCCCCTACGACCAGTTCGTCAAAGAACACATTGCGGGCGACCTCCTCGATCCGCCCCGGCTGCATCCCGAGAAGAAGTTCAACGAATCGATCCTCGGCACCGGCTTCTGGCATCTGGGGGAATGGGTCCACTCGCCCGTCGACATCCGCAAGGACGAGACCGACCGCTTCGACAACATGCTGGATGTGATGTCGAAAGCGTTTCTCGGCGTCACCGTGGCCTGTGCCCGCTGCCACGACCACAAGTTTGATGCGATCTCGCAGAAGGATTACTACGCCCTGTCGGGGTTCCTGCAGGGGAGCGACTACCGGCAGGTGCCGTTCGAGGCGCTGGAGCACAACAAGTGGCTGGCGGGAGAAGTCGCGAAAGTTGATGCGGAGGCGAATCGAAGAATCTGGCAGGCCCTGGGCCGGAAGCGTCTCAAAGCGATCGAACAAGGGCCGGTCGGCGGCGGAGTTGGCTGGGACGAGAGTCGCGGTGGAATTCCCTGGGATGACCCCGGGCCATTGCCCCCTCGGATCCGCGTCCTCGTCGACTACCGCGATGGGAGTTCCGATGGGTTTCAGCAGGACGGGGCAGTTTACGGACAACGGCCGGCGCTCCCGGGTGAGGTGATTCTGCGTGAAGGGAGTCGCGGGCAGTTGATGACGGAGTATGTGCGGGCCGGTTACGCGCACAGCCACCCTGTCTGGAAAACGGCTGACTACCCGATTGCTTCGTCGCCCAATCAGAAAGGGCGTCTCGAAAGTCTGAGTCGCAACGGACGCACCCTGCGTTCACGTACTTTCGATCTTCAGAGCGGCGAGGTGAATTGCCGAGTTCGTGGCAGCGGCGCCATCGTCGCGTGCGTCGATTCGCACCGCCTGATTGCCGGCCCGCTGCATGGTGAAACCGTCATCAACGTCCTTGGCGACTCGGACGAATGGCGATGGATTCCGGTGAACCTGGCCCGGTACGTCGGTCATCGAGTCCACCTCGAGTTCACTCCGAGCGTCGGCCAGTCGCTTGATGTTCAACTTGCGATCGAAGGAAGTCCACCGGAGCCAGTTCTCTACGTGAATTCGCAATCGATCAGTCAGGAGCAGCTCAAACGCATCGTGCAGGCCTGGGCGGATGGCGAACCGGTGAAAGCCGAGGATCGACAGGCTGCCATCGTGTTCGGCGCCCAGACCTTCTGGGATGCCAGCAGGCCAGAGTCCGTTGTGCCGAGCGAAGCCAGCCTGTCGATCGTGGCCGAACGGCTGCGCTGGGCGGAGGAGATCGCCGAAGTTCGTCAGGGCATCTCCAGTCACGCCTCCCTCGCGCCGGCCATGCTCGATGGCTCCGGCGAAGACGACCGCCTCCTCATCCGCGGCAATTCCTCCACTCCCGGTGACGCGGTCCGTCGTCGCTTCCTCGAAGTGATCGACGGCCCGAAAGCCATGACGATCCCGGCAGGCAGCGGCCGACGCGAGCTGGCGGAGCACATCACCGATCCGGCCAATCCGCTGACGAGCCGCGTCGTCGTCAACCGCCTCTGGCATCACCTCCTCGGCCGCGGCATCGTCCCGACCGTGGACGACTTCGGCGTCCTTGGCCAACGGCCGACGCATCCGGAGTTGCTCGACTACCTGGCCACGGAGTTTCAAAAGGATGGCCAGTCGCTCAAGCGAATGATCCGGCGGATCGTCCTGTCGCAGACGTACCGGATGTCGGGCGACACCGATCCGAAGACAGTCGAGGCCGATCCAAAAAACGACCTCTGGCATCATCGCCCCCCCAAGCGGCTCGAAGGCGAAGTGATCCGTGATGCGCTGCTGGCGGTGTCGGGGCGGCTGGATCGCACTCCCTTCGGCCCGTCGGTGAAAGTGCACCTCACGTCGTTCATGGAAGGGCGAGGCCGGCCGTCGCAGAGCGGGCCGATGGACGGAGAGAACCGCCGGTCGATCTATCTGGAAGTCCGCAGGAACTTTCTTTCCCCGTTCATGCTGACGTTCGACACGCCCAACCCGTTCAGCACGATGGGACGGCGGAATTCGTCGAACGTGCCGGCGCAGGCGCTGATCCTGATGAACGATCCGTTCGTGAGGGACTGCGCGGAATCGTGGGCCAGGCGAGCGATCCAGGAAGGTCCGGCCGACCCGAATGAACGGATTGCGTGGTTCTGCAGGACGGCCTTCGGCCGCCAACCGACCGAACCGGAGCTGCAATTGGTCCGCGAGTATCTGAGCAGCGCCGGAGACACCGACACGGATCTCGCGAAGTGGACTGACATCGCCCACGCCATCATCAACATGAAAGAGTTCGTGTTCGTTCCGTAATGTCCGTGCCTGCGATTTCCCTGGTGGCTGATGGCGGCGACGTTCTGCTGCCGGTGCGCGCCCAACCCGGGGCGAAACGGGTCGGCGTCGTCGGCGAACACGGGGGCCGGTTGAAGGTCGCCGTGACCGCCGTCGCCGAAAAAGGAAAAGCGAACGAGGCCCTCGTCGAATCGGTGGCGGAAGCGTTCGGGCTCAAGCGGTCGCAGGTGACCCTCGTCAGCGGACAGACCTCGAACCAGAAGACGTTCCGGCTGTCACGCGTCAGCATCGAAGTCGTTCAGTCGAGGCTGGCGGAACTGTTCGAGGGACTCGCCCGATGAGCGGCTGTTCGACGCTTCCGCTGCCCTCCCTGCCGGACCTCTCTTCCGAACTGATGCGACTCGTGGCCCAGGTTCCCCCCGACGGACTGACGACCTATGGCGACCTCGCCCGGGCGCTGGGAAGCCGGAACGCCGCCATCTGGGTGAGCCAGTGGATTCGCGAGCGCTCGGCGATGGAACCGGAACTCGCCAGTCGCGTCGTCGACAAACTGACGGCTGGCTCCCGCCCGCGGTTCACTGGGTTCTCCGGTCCGCACGCGCTGCAACGCCTGGAGGACTGGCTGCGTGCGGCGGCGAAATTTGTCGACGAGCGGCCACTGGGCCGAGCGCCGAAGCTCGTGGCCGGGATTGATGTGGCCTATCCCGCGCCGGATCGCGCGACTGCGGCGGCGGTGCTGGTGGATGTCCGGACGAAGACCGTCGTGCATGAACTGGTCGTCGAGCGGCCGGTGGACTTCCCTTACATCAGCGGATTCCTGACGTTCCGCGAACTGCCTGCGATGATGGCCGCCTGCGAGTCGCTCGCGAAGCAGGCGTACGCCCCCGATGTTGTGATGATTGATGGGCAGGGGCGACTCCATCCGCATCGCGGAGGGGTGGCCACGGGATTCGCCGCCGCGACCGGCCTGCCCACGATGGGAGTCGCGAAGTCGCTGCTGTGCGGCCAGGTGGAGAAGGGGGGCGATGCTTCGACCGGAGCCATGATCCAGCGCGTGCTGGTCGGTGATGAGCACCTCGGATTCTCCCTCCGCGCGACGCCGAAGGCGCAACCGGTTTACATCTCGGTGGGCGGCGGACTCTCGCTCGATGAGGTCCTCGGGATCACGTTGTCGCTCTTCACGACGACTCGGCTCCCGCTGCCGACCCACCGGGCGGATCGACTGTCGAAGTCGACGCGGCGAGAACGCCTCGATCCCGCGGCCATCCTCTCACGCATCCGCCAGTTCGAGGAACGGATCGATGCCGACCTTGCGTGATTTCTTCAGCTGCTCACGTTCGTGCTTCAGCATCTCTTTACGCTGCTTCACGTGGAGCCGCTCCAGTTGCTGCTGAGTGGACTGGAACCGTTCGACCCACTCGCGCGAGAGCTCTCCCAACTCGTCAGGACCAGCGCTCGATCTCCAGGCCGCGAGCTTTTTCGGCTCGACGACCCTCAGCAGTTCGTCTTCCAGCGAGAGAAAGAACTGGTAGCTGCCCGGGTCTCCCTGCCGGGCGGCACGGCCGATGAGCTGCCGATCAATTCGGAGTGACGAATGCATCTCCGTCGCGATGACGTGCAGCCCGCCCGACTTCCGGACTTCGTCGTCCAGGTGGATGTCGGTTCCACGGCCGGCCATGTTGGTGGCGATCGTCACCGCGCCGCTGCGGCCTGCCTCCTTCACGATTCCGGCCTCTTCGTCGTGATACCGCGCATTCAGCACGCGATGGTTGATCCCATGCTCGGACAGCTTCAGCGCGAGCGCCTCGGACGCATCAACGGACGGAGTACCGATCAGGACGGAACGTCCGCTCTCGACCATCTCCCGCACGGATTCCACGATCGCTTCGCGCTTCGCGTCCTGGCTCGCGAAGGCCCGCGGAAGCAGCCCTTTGCGTCGCGAGCGGCGGTTCGTCGGAATCCGCACGACGGGGAGCTTGTAGATCCGCTTGAGCTCCGTGCGGGCCGACAGCGCCGTCCCCGTCATGCCGCCCAGGTGGTGGTACTGACGGAACAGTGTCTGAATCGAAATGCGGGCGGCCGAGCCGGTGATCGGGCTGATCGGCAGGTGCTCTTTCGCCTCGATGGCCTGGTGCAGGCCTTCCTGCCACTGCCGCCCGTCCATCACGCGACCCGTTCCTTCGTCGACGATCGCCACCTTGTCGTCGACGATCACGTAGTCGCGGTCTTTGGCGAAGGCGTACTGCGCCGTGAGTGCCTTCTCGACATGCTGGTAGATCCGTTCGGTGTCGATCGAATCCATCAGCAGGGGCTTGGCCGTGAGGTTCAGCCGGCGGCAGCCGATGTCAGTCAGGAATGCCTGCCTTTTTCGGGCCTGGAAGAGGAAGTCTTCGTTGGGGCGCAGTTTCGGGACGATGCGCGTGGCCCAGCGGTACATGCTGAGCATGGCCGAGCGATTGACCTGCTGCAGCCCGATGATCAGCGGTGTACGGGCTTCGTCGATGAGGATGCTGTCTGCCTCGTCGACCAGGGCGAAGTGCAGCCCGCGCTGCACGGGGGCTTCGCCCGATGAACTTCCAACGAAGTAACGGTTGCGTTCTTCGTCATCGGGCTGGGCGCCGCGCTTGATCCGGTCGCGAAGAAAATCGAAGCCGACCTGCGTCGCGGTTCCGTACGTGATGTCGCAGGCATAGTTCTTTCGCCGCTCGTCGTCCTCCATCTGGTCGACGACGCAGCCGGCCGTCAGCCCCAGACGCTTGTAGACAGGCGTCAGGAGTTCCGCGTCGCGCTGGGCGAGATAGTCGTTCGCGGTCAGGACGTGACAGCCCTTGCCGACGATCGCATGCAGCGCGGCCGGGAGAATGGCCGTGAGCGTCTTGCCTTCGCCCGTCTGCATCTCCGCGATGTGGCCGTGAAAAATTGCCAGCCCGCCCATGATCTGGACGGGAAAGTGCGTCATTCCCAGTTCACGGCGGCACGCTTCGATGCCGAGGGGAAAAACCTGCGGCAGGATCGACTTGAGCGACTCGCCGCCGCGGGCTCGCCAGCCCAGTTCCTGCGCGCGACGCTTCAGCTCCACGTCGCCGATCTTCTCCAGCCGTTTTCGGGCGCGGAGAATCCGCGCGGCCCGGAGACGCCAGCGGAGAAGCGTGGGGGAGAGCATGAGAGTATCGGCGAGCGGCCCGCGGAAACCTGCTAATGGCGTGACTTGTTGGCAACGTCGCTCGTGGAGTCGACCAGGGGGCTCACGCCCCCCGCATGCCAGGGAGTCCCTCAGGGCGCGGAGGCAGGATCGAGCCCGGCCTTTTCGTACTCGGCCTTCTTCTTCTCGGGATCCTCGAGAATGATGATGGCCCCATCGGTCGAATCGTAGCCGTAGACCTGCCAGCGGTAGAGGCCATTCAGGCGGATGTTGTGCCGCTTGAGCATCTCGGAGAAGACTTCATACGTCGGATATTTGAAGTTCTCGTCGAGGTTCTTCATCAGCTCGACTTCGTGCTTCAGCGCAGCCATCGTCGCCTGTGACACGCCCGCAAAGTAGCCCTTGCTCACATAGGTGATCGGGTCGTTCGCCTTGAACTCGTTCTTTTCCTTTACCACCAGGTTGGGATTCTCGGCGAGCGCCTTCTTCGCGTCGACGATCGTCGTCGTCAGACGCTCGTTCAGGCTCTGCTTGGCGGGGTTCTCGGCCGGCGCCGCCGGTGCAGGAGCGGCATTTTCTGCCGGTGGCGCCTGGACGGCAGCGGGGGGGGCGGCCGGCTTCTCGGCCGGCTTTTCACAACCGGACGACGCCGCTCCCAGAGCGGCCACAACGACCAATGCTGCCTGACGCATGAGGTTCACTCGCGGAGGAAGATGATGGGGCCCGAATCGGATTCGCCGATTGCCGTCGCCTGCCTATATCCTAACCAGGGGGCGGCGGGAACGCGCGGCCTCCAGGGAAGGAACCTCCGGGAACAGAGACGCGGCCGGACGGCCCGATTCCAACGGCTCGTTGGGGTTGACGGGCGCGGCTGTTCCACGAAGAATCCCGCACAACTTCTGCCAGAATCGGCAGTTTCGACCAGTCAATACGCCGCAGGGACGCCGCCAGTCGCCGTCGCGGAGTCGTCGCCTCGCCTCACCCAGGCCAGGTCCTTTTACAGCACGGGCAACGAGGGAACTGAAGTATGGATTCGATGATCCTCAACCACGGCGCCGTCCAGCCGATGGCCTCCAACGGCTACCAGCGGACCCGGCAGCTCGGCATCGGCGACCTGCTGCTCGAGAATCGCATCATCTTTCTGGATGGGCCGATTCACGACGCGATGGCCAACCTGATCGTCATGAAACTCCTGTACCTGCAGTCGGAAAACCGGCACCAGGACATCCACCTGTACATCAATTCGCCCGGCGGGTCGGTGTCTGCCACGCTCGCGATCTACGACACCATGCAGTACCTCGAGCCCGAGGTGAACTGCTACTGCATCGGTCTCGCCGCCAGCGGCGCGGCCGTCCTGATGGCCGGCGGAGCGAAGGGCAAACGCTACATCCTCCCGCACGCCAAGATGATGATCCACCAGCCCTACGGGCAGGTGGGCGGGCAGGTCTCGGACATCGAGATCCAGGCCAAGGAAATCCTCAGCACCCGCGAAGTGCTGAACAAGATCCTGGCCGATCACACCGGCCAGCCGATCGAGCGGATCGCGAAGGAAACCGAACGCGATCGCTACCTCACGGCGGTCGAATCGAAGGAATACGGCCTCGTGGACGAAGTGGTGTTCCCGAAGAAGGCCAAGATCAAGGCCTCCGAAACGCCTGAAAAGAAGATGTAAATCGTCGATTCGTCCACCGGCGACCCCGCGTTTCGCGATCGCCCGCGCCTGTTTCCATCCGTACAGCGTCTGAAGCCAGAGACCTTCAAATGACCAGCATTCCGTTTGTTCTCGACAAGACCGGCCGTGAATCCCAGTACATGGATATTTACAGCCGGCTGCTGAAAGACCGCATCGTCTTTCTCGGCACGCAGGTGAACGACCAGATGGCCAACCTGCTCGTCGCGCAGCTTCTGTTCCTCCAGTTCGAGGACCCGAAGGCCGACATCCACATGTACATCAACTCGCCTGGCGGCTCGATCACGGCCGGCATGGCGATCTACGACACCATGCAGTACCTCACCTGCGATGTCGCCACCTACTGCATCGGACAGGCGGCGAGCATGGGAGCCATGCTGCTGACGGCCGGCGCCAAGGGCAAGCGGAACGCCCTGCCGAACGCCCGGATCATGATCCACCAGCCGCTCGCCGGCATGGAAGGGACCGCCACCGACCTCGAAATCCACGCGAAAGAGGTCATCAAGGTGAAGCGGAAGATGAACGAACTGATGCGGCACCATACCGGCCGGACCCTCGAGGAAATCGAGAAGGACACCGACCGCGACAATTTCATGTCGGCCAGCGAGGCAAAGGCGTATGGACTGATTGACAATGTTCTTTCAGAATTGTCGCACGGCCCCAAGGCCAATTGAGTCCCACTTGATCAGGTGACGCCAGGTGCTCGCGCTGCCGCGAGCGCCCGGCTGTCCCGGTTCGGAAGCAGCATGGAACGTTGCCCCAGGACATGGATGTCCGGCCGGCGGTCGCGAAACTCCAGTTTCGCGGTTCCGCTCAGGATGCCCATTCTTGCCGTGCTGCTCACGGCCGCCGGATGTGCCAGTCGTGGCAATACGGAGCTTCTCGAGGCGAATCTTCGCCACCACGAGGATCGCGTCGCTGCCTTCGAGCGCCAGGTCTCGAATCTCCAGGGCGAACTCGCTTCGGCCAGGGCCGAAGCCGATCAACTGCGGCGGGAGCTTGTCGCCCTGGGCAAAGATGGCCGCCAGGAAGTTACTGAACCTCTCTCCCGCGTCGCCGGCATCCAGTTCAACTCCCTGATGACGGGCGGCCGCGACGCCGACGGAGAACCCGGACACGATGTGATCACCGCCGTGCTGGCCCCTCACGACAAAGACGGCGATCTCGTCAAACTCGGTGGGGAACTCGAGATCGAAGTGCTCGACCTGACCCGATCCGGAGAAGATCGGCATCTCGGACGGTGGAAATTCACGGCCGACCAGGCCCGGGAATTGTGGCATAGCGGTTTTCTGGCCTCGGGGTATCAACTCGACCTGCCCGTCGGGAAGGCCCCCCGGGAAGGCGAAGTGATTCTTCACGGCCGGCTGCTGACCGCCGACGGCCGGCAGTTCGACACGATGTGTCCCGTCACTCTGGCTGCGACGGCCACCAGCGGGACGCCCGGCGGATTCACCGCCCCGGCCAGTACGCGGCCTGTCTCGGCGACCACCCCCGCAGACGACAACGTGCGAACGGGCAAGCAGGAAGTCGTCACCGCCTCCGCCGAATTCCTCGAAACGCGGGCGGAACGGCCTGTCGAAAAGGCCGGGTTCGCGAAAATCGCGGCAGCGGACCCCGTATCCGGACCGACGCGTCCAGTCCCTCCTCCCGTCGATGTCCCGGCCGCCGGTCGGTCGACTGACGGAAGTTCGGAAGAGGCACCCCGACCTTTCCCGGGGACCGCGGTGCAGCCCGATGCCGGCGCTCCCCGTCCCTTCCCGGCGACGACCTCGGACAACTGGACCGACGAGACGATTCCGCGCCTGCGCTGACGGGCGGCTCTGGCCCGTCGCAAGTTCGTTCGTGAGGCGAGGTGAGCCTCGTGGCGAGATCCTCATCGCGCGACGAACACTTGAAATGAATGTCCGCTGTTCCAGCACCATGGCCGCAGGGCAAACATTCAGGAGGCGAATGGTTCGCGGCGCGAGATGCCAAAAAACGCAAGTGTGTTGGGCAATCTGCGGGGGCCTGCAAATGCCGCACTCGGCACGCAATTTGAAACAGGCGTTTTGCCGCTCTGTCGGCCACGCCTCTTTCACCCGCTTTCCGAGGTCAATCTGTCATGCCCGCCGCTCTCCCTGCGCTCCTGCGTCGCCTGTCTGGATCCACGCGTCGTCGCCGTCCTCTTTACGAATCCTCTCGTGGTGAGTCGTTGGAGACCCGTATTCTGCCGGCCGCGATCGCCACCGCCTCCAAGACGACTCTCAATATCACCGGCGACGCAGAAGCCGGCAGCAATTTGCAGCTCGAGCAGATCTCCGGTGGCGTCCGCCTCACCGCGCTGTCCGGCACGATTCGAGTGAACGGCGCCGATGTGACCTCTGCGGATTTCACCGGAATCACCACCCTGAACGTCCGTCTCGGCGCCGGCGACGACACCGTCTCGGTGCTCGGCTCGCTGAACCTGAAGAACGTGACCTTCAACCTCGGTGACGGCGACAACTCGCTGAGCGTCGGCGCCGGCATGAACGTCACCGGCAAGTTGTCCGTCACTGGCGGGACGGGGGACGACACCGTCTCATTCGAAGGTTCGATCGCGAAATCCGCCTCGATCAGCCTCGGGCTGGGGAACGACCAGATCAGCCTGCTGGGGACGTCGTTCTCGAGCTCGGTGACGATCAATACCGGGGCCGGCGCCGATCTCGTCACGATCGATGAAACCTCGCTCGGAGTGGACGCCAGCTTCAACAACACGCTCACCATCAACACGGGCGAAGACAACGATGAGGTCTCCATCCGCAACGCGGCGACGAAGCGGATCACGTTGAACACCGGGGACGACGACGACATCGTCGACCTCGAGAACATCACGGCCAACGGGACGCTCAGTCTGCAGACCGGCGCGGGGGCCGACATCCTCAACCTGGTCTCCGTCACTCAGACCGCCAGCGGAACCAACACGATCAATGTCGGCACCGGCGCGGATGCGGTCGTCATCGCGCAGAGTTCGTTGAAGGCGAATACGAACATCGACCTGGGGACCGGAATCATCAACACGCTCTCGGTCGACGACACGTCGTTCGCGGGGACGTTCAACCTGAACACCAATGGCGGCGTGCAGACGGGTGTCGGCGACGTGATCAATATCGAAACGAACACGTCGCTGGTCGGCGGGACGGTGTTCTCGAAGGCCGCGAAGCTGAAGGTCGGCGCCGCAGCGGATATCAACCTCGGACTTCTCGAGGTCAGCAGCGACACCGACTTCCTCTCGACACTGTCGATCACCGGCATCAATCCGGTCGCCAGCCTCGAGGTCGCGGCCGACAACATCTTCTTCGCCACTGTCCCCAACCTGTCGAAAGTGCTGCGAACGGACCTGGT
This sequence comes from Caulifigura coniformis, assembly GCF_007745175.1. GTDB lineage: Bacteria > Planctomycetota > Planctomycetia > Planctomycetales > Planctomycetaceae > Caulifigura > Caulifigura coniformis. The sequence continues at coordinate 2,712,947 of NZ_CP036271.1, forward strand.
CTGATCGCCCGACGTTGCACGATTGCAACAGTGTTCTGTTGAAAAAGGGGGGTTCGCGTTCCCGCGAACCCTCTTTTTTTGATTTCCGGCCCCTCAATTCGGATCCCCGAATTGCGTTTTTCGCCCTTCGCAGTTACGTGTGCAACCAAGTGCTGTAAACTGCGGCACTGCACACCCTCCCGCTCGCCCGGATATCCGGGACCTGTGGACGGATCGACCGACGTTCAGCGAAAACCCGCGTGCGACAAGCTCCCGCTGCCTTTATCACCGTCTACGGCCAGACCCGGCCGCTGACGCCTCAGCACCTCACGACCATCGGCCGGGACGCCGAGAACGATATCGTTCTGCCGGAACCCGAATGCAGTCGACGGCATTGTGAACTGCTCTACAACAACGGACGCTGGTTCCTTCGCGACTGCGACAGCCGGAACGGCACGTTCGTCAACGACAAGCAGATCACCGACGAGCACCTGCTGCAGCCCGGGGATGTGATCCGCATTGCGCTGGTCAAAATCAACTTCACCATCCTCTCCGGCGGCGACACCAAGGCGTCAATGCCGGCGATGGACGAAGCCAGCCTCGAGCGGGAATTCAATGCCGCCCGTGGCCTGCCCGTCGAGCGGGACGACTTCGTTCCGCTGCTCGGTCGCAGTCCGGCCACTGAAGAACTGCGCGAACAGATCAAGCGCGCGGCGCCCCTGAACGCGCCCCTGCTCATTCAGGGGCCGGTCGGGTCCGGCAAGGGAGTCGTTGCCCAGCAGGTGCACCTCGCCTCGGGGAGGCTGCCCGGCACGTTTGTCCGCTGGGACTGCAATCAGTTCGCGTCGACCGGCGTCGCCGATTCCGGTCGCATGGGCAAAATCACGATGCCGACGCCGGGAGGGACGCTCTTCCTCGACGAAGTCAGTGTCCTCTCGCCGACGGATCAGTCGGCGCTGATCACGATGCTCGCGCAGCTCGACGCCCCCCCCGCGGACCCCACTGAACGGCGGACCCGGATCATGGCGTCCACCAGTATCGATCTGGAAGCTGCCGCCTCCGCAGGACGCTTCCGCCATGATCTCTACCTCCGGCTGTGCGTGCTGACGCTGACGGTGAAGCCGCTGGCCGAACGCAAGGAGGATGTCATGGTGCTTGCGGACTCGTTCCGTCAGCACTTTGCGGTGGAGCTGGGACGGGCCGTGGAAGGCTTCACGCCGATGGCCGTGCGGGCCCTTGAAAGCCATTCCTGGCCGGGGAACGTCCGGGAACTGGAGAACACGATTTACCGCGCTGTCGCCCTTTGCCTGGCGTCGTCGATCGATTCGGGCGACCTGCATCTGAACGTGAAGGCCACCGGCGAACGGGTGGGATCGACGATCGTTCCTCCCTACCAGGGGCGTTCGCTCGAAGACGTCGAACTGTCCCATATCCTGGCGACGCTGAACGCGACCGGCTGGAACAAGACCCGTGCCTCGCAGGTGCTCGGCATCGAACGGTCGACCCTGGACCGCAAGCTGAAACGCTACGGGCTGAATCGCCCCAATGCATCGAACCAGGGACGCTCGGATACGTCGCACTGACGCCGCGGGACTGGCCGCGAGGAGCACGGTTCCTACACTCGCAGGCAGAATTGACCGTGCGGCGGAACTCCCGCCGACGATGCCTCAACAATTGATGGAGCCGTGTATGAAGAAAATCCTTCTGCGCACCGTCGTCGCCCTGGGCCTTGGATCATCCGTCCTTCCCGTTTCGTCCGTCGATGCGGCCGAGACGGCGGCGACACCTGTCGCCGTGAAGTCGGGAAAGGCCGCGATTGCTCCCGAAAACACCCGGTTGCAGTTCGTGTGTGCCCACCGCCGCGAGAAGCCCGACCCGCGCACCGGAACCTTCAACAAGTTCTCGGGCGAAGCGGCGGTCGATCCGGAGACGAAGTCGCTCAAATCGCTCACGCTCGAGATCGATACGAACTCGATCTCCACTGAGTTCGGCAAGTTGACCGCTCACCTCAAGGGGCCCGACTTCTTCGACACCCGCGAGCATCCGAAGGCCAGCTTCAAAAGCACGAAGATCACTGCGGGGACAAAGCCGGGCGAATACAACATCACCGGAGACCTGACGCTCCACGGCGTGACCAAACCGATCAAGGCGCCGGCCACGGTGGCCCTCACCGACAAGGGCCTCGCCCTGACGTCGAGCTTCGCCATCGATCGCTCGGAATTCGGCATGAACTTCGGCGCCGAGCAGATCGAGAACACGGTCTCCATGACGTTCGTCATCGGAGAAAAGAACAAGACGCTGGCCGAGAATTGAGTTCACCGGCGCCGGCTCTCTGCGGCCGAATGTTTGCTTCGAGTGCAATGCGGGCCTCCTCGCGGAGGCCCGCCATCTTTTCAGTGGAGTCGGGCGTTCTTCCTGAAACGTCGACTTGGAACAGGTCCTCCCGGTCCCTGCCGTGTTCAGTTCAGAGTTTCTCCTGAAGGGAGTCGCCGCACCGTTTCTGACGGCGTTTGCGACGATCCTCCTGTCATCCCGGCTCTTCTCGGGCCGCCGTGGCATGGCCGCGGCGGGCTTTGCGATTGCCCAGGCCCTCGGCGCCGGGTGGCTGCTGTGGGGCCAGGATGTCTGGCTCCCCTCTCGGAACCTGCATTGGGTTCCGTGGTGCGCCGTCGGTGGGGCCCTGTTGGGGCCGGTGCTGGTGGCCGGCGGGCTCGCCCGGTTCGAGCGCTGGCTCCTGGCGGCGTTCGCAGCGCTGGCCACAGCGGCGCTCCTGGTTCCGACGTGGCCCGACCTCTGGCCATCGCGAACCGTCTCGATGATGTCATTCACGGCCGCGCTCACCGTTCTGGCCCGCGGGGTCGACGGAGTCGGTCGTCGGAATCCGCCCCGGCTGGTTTCCCTTTCCATGGCGGCGACGGCGCTCGTGGCGGCAATGCTGATCGCCGCCTGCGTCAGCCTCAAACTGGGTGAGTCGGCCCTCGTGACGGCCGCGGCGCTGGCGGGATCGGCCGCTGCTGTGCTGATCCGGCCGGATGAAACCGCGGTCCGCGGGCTGGCGCTCCCGTACGCGCTCGCTGTCGGAGGCTGGTGCTATGTCTGCGCGATCGAACTGCCCTCGCCGACTCCGCCGCTCGTGGCGCTTTTGTTCGTACCGCTGGCGCCGCTCATGCTCGCGCTCGTTGCGGCGGGACCTCTCGCAAACAGAAGCCTGACGACGCGCTGGATTGCCGGGCTGCTTCTCGTCGCGGGATACCTGGTCGGCGTGGGAGCCTGGGCCTGGACGAGCACGGAAACGTCGGACGACGAGTACGGATACTCGATGTCGTATAACGCCGACTGACCCTCGCGGAATTCTGGTTCCCCCTGGGATGGCGCATTGAGTGCCCTATAAATTGAGTGCCCTATAACAAGAAACGCGGCCCTCACGGGCCGCGCTGGTTCGACGGATTCAATCTGCCGCGGCCTGCCCGCGACCAGTTCCATCAGCGGGTCAGGCTGATCGAGAACGTCTTCTCGTAGCTCATCCCGAACTGATCCGTCACGCGAACGCGGATGGAAGCACGTGAGGAGGTCCCGAGCGGGGCATTCACCCGGAGCTGGTTTCCGGCGATTGCGAACTTCGCGTTGTCGGTCGATCCGCTGCCAGCCACGAGCGAGTAGGTGAACGTGGAACCCGGATCGGGATCGATGCCCGACAGCTGGCCAACCGTCGTTCCGACGGGGCTCGTCCGTTTCACGCTGCTCTTGGAGAGCGAGATGCCCGTTGGACCCTCATTGACGTTCGTGACGCCGATCGTGAACACCTGGGTGACGCTCAGTCCGTTGGCCGAGGTCATCCGCACGCGGATCGAGTAGGTCGACTTCGCTTCGAAGTTGAACGTCGACTTCGTCCGCAGGAGGTTTCCGACAATCTGGAAGCTCGAGTTGTTCGTCGCCCCGGTTCCCGAAACGAGCGTGTAGGTCGGCGACGAGGGGCTGGCATTCTGCACGCCGAAGAGGCCAACGGGCGCTCCGGCGGGCAGGTTCTCCGGGACGGTGGTGTTGTCCAGCGTGATCACCGGATCTTCGTAGACGTCGTTCACGGTGATCGTGAACGATTTCGTCTTGAACGAGCCGTCGAGCGACGTGGCCTTCACGACGATCAGGTTCGACGGTCCGGTCTCGAAGTCGATCCGTGTGCCGTCATCAACCGTCACCACGCCCGTCAACGGGTCGATCTTGTACCGCCCGCCGGACGTATCCTGCAGGCTGTAGGTGATCGGGCCAAGGGCGCCCACGTCCGGATCGCTCGCGAACGCCGTGATGCCCACGATTGTTCCCGTGGGGGCCTTTTCATTCACGTTGTTGACCGCGGCGTTGGTGTCGATGATGTCCGACACCTGGTTGTCGTTCACTTCCACCACGTCGATCGTGAAGGTCCGCTCGGTGGAGGAGCCATCCTGGCTGGTGGCCTTCACGGTGAAGTTGAACGAGGCCGCGACCTCGCGATCGAACAGCACCGAGTTGGCGATGGTCACCACGCCCGTGATCGGGTTGACCGCGAAACGCCCGCCGCTGTTATCCGTCAGCGAGTACGTGACCTGGTTGTTCGTCGCATCCGGATCGACCGCCCGGGCAGTCACCCCGACAAGCGTCCCGACCGGGGAATGCTCGAGGACCGACTGCTGTCCCGAACCGGCATTCGTGATCGGACCGACGGGGAACTCGTTCAAATCAGCCAGGTTGATCGTGAAGTTCTGCTGCGATGTCGAACCGTCCGAGCTTCGGGCGAGGACCGTGATGATATGCCACGCGGCGGCTTCGCGGTCGAGCAGGGCTCCATTGAGAACCGTCACCACGCCGGTGACCGGATGGATCGTGAACCGGCCACCCGCGTTGTTGAGCAGCGAGTACGTCGTGGTCGCAGTCGCGTCCTTGTCGACGGCCAGGGCGGTCACGCCGACGGTCGTTCCGGTGGGGGCGTTCTCGATGACCGAATTCGGCGCCGAGTCAACGTCGAACACCGGTCCGATCGCGAATTCATTCTCGTCGGCCAGAACGATGGGGAAGTCCTGGTAGCTCTTCGAACCGTCCTGGCTCGTGGCCTGGACGAGCACGTGCCAGGCGGCGGCCAATTCCCGGTCGAGCAGGGCCGAGTTCGCCACCGTGATCACGCCCGTGGTCGGATTGATCGCGAACCGGCCTCCGGCGTTGCTGTACAGCGAGTAGGTCACGCCGTTGTTGGTCGCATCGGAATCATAAGCGAAGGCGGTGATTCCCACGGCCGTCCCGTTGGGAGCGTTCTCGCTGACGACGTTCGGCGCGGAGTTCAAGTCGAAGATCTGGCTGACGCCGAACTCGTTCTCATCAAGAACATTGATGATGAAGTTCGTATAGGTCGTCGAGCCGTCCTGGCTGGTTGCCTGGGCGTAGATGTGGAACGCCGAGGCGACTTCGCGGTTGATCAGCGCTCCGTTCAGCACGGAGATCACGCCGGTCACCGGATCGATCTGGAACCGGCCGCCCGCATCGCTGTACAGCGAGTAGGTGACCACGTTGTTGCTGCCATCCTGGTCGACCGCCCGGGCGGTGATTCCGACCGGCGTGCCTGTCGGGGCATTCTCCATGACGGCGTTGACCGTCGGGTCGACGTCGATCATCGAGGAAATACTGAACTCATTCTCGTCAAGAACCTGGATCACGAAGTCCCTGGACTCGCTCGTGCCGTCGCTGCTCGACGCCAGGACGGTGATCGTCCACAGGTGGCTGGGATTTGCGGGATCTTCGTAGTTCAGTCCCGCGCCGTTGAGGACCTGCACGACGCCCACGCGACGTCCCAGGCCGTCGACCGTATTGACGATCTCGAATCGGCCGCCCGCGTTGTTCGTCAGCGTGTATGTGACCGGATTCAGCTGCGTATCGGGATCGATGGCGAGGGCCACGATGCCAACCGTCGTTCCGTTCGCCGCATTTTCAAGAACCGAGCCGTTGATCGCGGGAGTCCCCGGCACGTCGGACGACGGATCAGAGTCGCTGAGCGGCCCGATCGGAGACTCGTTGAGGTCATTCAGGATCAGCGTGAACCGGCGCGTGACCGGGGATGACCCTGCCACCGACGGATCCTGCATCTGGATGTCGACCTGGTACTGGCCCTTCGCCTCGAAATCCAGCACCGCGCCGGCCTTGAGGAAGACCTGATAATTCAAGCCATTCCGCTTGTCGACAACGAATGAATCGGCGTCGAGCTGGCCAGGTACGATCGAGAACACGTTGTTCGCGGTAATCGCGTCGTCGTTCACAGGGAGCAGCGTGGCGAGTGCGATATCAACCGTCGTCGGCGGCGGGGCGGTCGGGGCGACCGACGGAATTTCGTCGAGCCGCGCGGTGTCATTGACGAGATCGAGGCCCGTGACCGGATCGGTGAACTTCAGATCGATGTTCTGATCGTCCGGTGTTTCACCGAATTCGTTGACATCCGAGACATTGACCGTGAAGGATCGCTCGTAGAACTGGCCGCGCTGGTCGGTCGTGCGGACTCGCACCGTGTACTGGTTCTTCAGCTCGAAATCGAGGTTCCCCTTGATCTGCAGCGAGGTGCCGACGATCTGGAACAGGTTGTTGTCGGTGTCGCCGACGCCCTCGACGAACTGGTACTGGAACGAATCGCCAAAGTCGGGATCCGTCGTGACCAGCGAGCCCACAACGGTACCCTGGGGCCGGTTCTCCGCAACTGCATTCGACGACAGGTTGAGCGCCACCGGTGTGTGGTTGATGCTCAGCGTATAAAGCTCGGTCTTGCCGAGGTCGTTGGCCGCGGTGAAGATCAGGCGGTTAAGTGTCTTATTATTCGTCGTCAGGAGCGTGAAGTTGTCCGGATTCCTGATCCCGTTGACCAGAGCCGGATTGCTTGTGAACAGATCGGCATCATCCACCATCTTTCGGGTGAGCGTGTTGCCGGTGATCTGGTCGAGACCGACCGACTGCCACAGCGTGTCGCCGCTCAGGCCGTCGTCGGCCGAGAAGTAGACCGTGCCGTCGATCGTGGTGAGGTTCTTCGGATTCGACGACCGCGACCCGGGAGCCATATCCTTGACGAGCTGAATCCGGTTCGAGTTCAGCGTGTAAGACTGGCCATTGAAGCTGAACGTCTGCGAGTCGTTGGCATCGACGTCGCCGTCGTTGTCCAGGTCGAACGACGGCGTGACCTGGAACAGCTCGCGCCCGTGCTGCGTGGTCGTCGCCGCGAACATCAGCGTTGCGGTGCCGGTGTTGTCGCCGGAATTCGGCTTTGCGGGATTCTCCTGGTTCGGTGAGTTGACGCCGGCGTTGGCGACGCCGAATTCATCGGGCCGCGTGTTGCCGACAGCGAATCCGTCGTAGGTGTACACGGTGCGGGTCGTCGACACGCCGTTGAGGTCGGTATCGATCACGGTGGAGATCGAGACGCCCGGATTGGAGCCCGCAGCCCCCGCCTCGAGGTCCGAGACGAGCACCGTGCCTGCGGCCGTGCCATCGGTCTTCCAGAGTTCGAATCCGTGTGTGCCGTCGTTGGCGGCGAAGTACATCGTTCCGTTGACGTCCGTGAAGTTGCCGGGACGCGAGCCGGCGGCGCCGGGATTGATGTCCGCGAGCTGGGTCGCCGATCCGTTGAGGGAATGAGCGGTCGAATACAACTCAAAGTTCGTGTTGTTCCCCGGCTCGCGGGCCGAGAAGTAGACCCGGCCATTTGAGAACCCGAAGATTTTTCCGTCGCCAGCCGACTCGTCGACGATCGCTGTGCTCAGCTGGGTCACGGTGGTGCCGTCGGTGACCCAGGCGGTGCGAGCGTTCTCAGCCCCGGCCGTGAAGTAGATCAAGCCGCCCGTTCCCTGGCCGCCGCCGAGCGACTGCAGGTACCGGGGATTCACGGTCGCGCTTGAAACCTGGACAACCGGGAACGTGGAGGGAGCCTGGTTGGTGGTCGTGACCCTGTACAGGGCGCCATTCGACGAACCGGACGACGCTGCAAACAGAACAAAGGTCGATTCGCCGTCGGCGTTGTTGCCGATGCTGGTCAGATATCCCGGATTGGAGTTGCCCTGCGCGGTGTTCGAGGCGACGCGAAGGTCGGTCAGTCGGGTAACCCCACCTAACCACAGGACGTAAAGTTCCTGCCCGTAGTTGAACGGATTCTGTCCTCCCGTGTTGTCCGAGTTGAAGCCGGAGTAGAAGAGGAACTGCGAGCCGAGGTAACCCCCGAAGTTCGCCGTTGCAGTCTTCCCGGACTTATAGATCCCATAGGGATCTTGCGGATGCCCGTACTCTCCGAAATGCTCGTACTGCGTGGGAACCGATTCGATCTGCGTATCCACTGCGCTGTAGTCGTCGAAGAAGACGAGGTCGCCAGGCACGTGACCCCAGTTGCGATACGTGTCGATCGTAGTCAGGCTGATATCTGAAGGATTGCTACTGATTGCCGAGAGCACGCTGCGTTGTGGTCCGACGTCGCTGAAGAAGTACACCGTCGGCTCAGAGAACCCTCCGAATGTGTCCACATCCAGGATGATGAAGTCCCGCGCGCTCGAGTCGCCTGTCGTCGGACGGATGATGTCGGGACGGCTGGTCGCGGGCGTCAAGCCGCTGCTACCGCTCGGAACCGAACTGAGGACCTCGCCAAGCGTCAGATCGTTCGCGCCAAACCACACCAGCCCGTTGCCGACCCCGATCTCCGAGTGACGCGGGAAGTCGGGCGAGAGGCTGAGTGAATCTGTGTTGCCGGCCCGGATATCGGTGACCTGGCTGGCTGGGCCTCCGTCGAGACTCGTCCAGAGTTCCTGTCCACCGGCGGCGGAACGCGCGCTGAAGTAGAGACGAGTCCCCGAGAGCACCAGCGAATGGATGTTGTTCAGCGAGGTGGCTTCGAGAGAGACCGGCGCGGAGGGAACCCCCGCGGTCACCGACGAGGTGTGGATGTCGCTACCGAAATCGACGAAGTACAGTCGATTGCCGACTGCCGTGAGTTCGGTCAGGTTGAAGAAGCTGCCGACGAGGACCGTGTTGGCCGGGTTGATGCCGTCACTGAAGTACAGTTGGGAGCCGTTGGCGACGAAGTACACTCCGCCGGTGACCACGGTAATCTGGGAAATGTTGCCGACGCCGGGTGCGATCGCAAAGGTCGCCGCATCGGTCGCTGCCTGGTCGACGCCATTTGCGCCGAGAACGATTGTCGAACGATACAGCGTCGTCCCGGCCGCAAAGTACACGACGCCCGGAGTGCTGGCGGCAGCGTAAGGGAAATCCGGGCCTTGCGGGCCCGTCGGATTTGCCGCGCCGGCCGCAGCACCCGACACCACAAATCGGGTGCCGTTGTTGTCGGTCGTGCCATTACTAATCCAGAGCCCGTCTCTGCTGCCGTTGTTCGCGTTGCCGTAGTCGTTGGCGTCGAACCAGACCGAATTGCCGCCCGCTGGAACGATGAAACTGATGTCGGCGCTGCGGTTGAAGTTCTGGACGGTCGGAGCAATTTCGATGACCTGCTCCGCCGCAGCAGAACCGGTTGTCCCGCTCCACAGTTCGCCGTTCGCCGACCGATTGTTCCCGGAGAACGTGTAATTGACTCCGTAGTAGAAGTAGCGGGTTCCGGAAACCGTCAACAAGTCGATGGAGACGTCGGCCGTGGCGACGGCTTCGGTGCCCTCGTAGGTCCCGTTCGTCCGCCAAACCTCTTTTCCGTTCGCGATAAACAGGATGGAATTGTTGCCGAAGACGAAAGGATTGGGGCGCTGCGTGGTTCCGATGCTGTCGAATCGCAGGCCGCTGTCCGTGATCTGTCCCGTCTGACCATCGTAGTAGGCCATCCCGATGTTCCTCTCCTGCAGCCGGGTATCGGTGAAGAAGAAGAACGTCCGTGTCCGCGTGACGGTAAATCCTGTGGCCGGGTCCGTGACGGAGACATTCGTCGTCGTAAACCCGAACGGGTTGGTCGACGTGAGCGTCTGGACGGTCATGTCCTTGACAAGACTCGCGGTCTGCGTCGCCGTGTCGAACCGCCAGGGCTCGAAGTTCGGACTATACTCGCCGAGCGCTCCGACCTTGGAACCGTTCGCGCCGTTATCGGCCGCGAAGTAGATCAATCCGTTCGGCCCAAGGAACAACTGCTGGTTCGAGGCATTCGACCGGAAGCCCGTCGGGCTGGTATCCGAGATCGCTTCGGTCGCCCGGAAAGCATCCGCCATCGACTTCGCGTACGTGAAGTCCTGCTGCGGATCCGGGATATCGAACTGGCTCTGCCAGACATTGAACAACTGGTTGACTTCGCCGCCGGCCTTTTGAATCAGGCCCGTGGCTGAGTTGACACGCCACAGCTCGAAGTTGGTCTGGCCGTTCTGGTCGTAGGTGTCGGTCGCGACGAAGTACAGCGTTCCATTGACATCCAGCAGGCTGCCCGGATAGCTGCCGCCCGTCGAGTCACCCGACGACGTCAGGTTGCGGTTGATCCCCGCAAACGGATGCCCCGGCACTCCGGACGGATCGCTCGCCAGGCGGACGATCTGGGTTCCGCCAGTGGTCCCGTCCGTCTGCCACAGCTCGAAGCCTTCCAGGCCGTCGTTCGCCGAAAAGTAAACCACGCCGTTGACGAGCGTCAGGTTGTGTGGATTCGAGTTCTGCTTGACGTCCAGAACTCCGTTCGGCCCGGTCTGCGCAATGTCCCTGACCAGCACGGTCCCGGCGGCGGTGCCGTCGCTCTTCCACAGTTCCTTGCCGACGATTCCGTCGTCCGCGCTGAAGTACAGAACGCCGTTGACCCACAGCATCGAGCTGGGATTCGAGCCCTGGTTGACGCCGTTGATGACCCCCTGAATGTCCTTGACCAGCCGCGTCCCGGCCACGGTGCCGTCCGAGAACCACAGCTCGTTGCCGACCGCGCCGTCATTGGCGCTGAAGAACACGCTCGTCCCGTTCGCCGGGGTGATGTCCGTGATGTCGCCATCGCCGTTCGGCTTGATGTTGGCCACCATGAACGTGCCGGCCGCCGTGCCGTCGGTCCGCCAGAGCTCGCGCCCGTTGTTTACAATGTCGACGGCGGTGAAATACAGCAGGCCACCGGCATCGACCAGTTGCGATGGCGTCGACGAGCCCGACAGGAAGATCGGGTTGGAATTGATGTCCTTGACGAGCTGCGCGGTGGCGCCGTCAAACGAGTACAGCTCGCGGTTGCCGCCTTGGCCTGACAGGTCGTTGGTGGCGGTGAAGTAAAGTCTGCTTCCAGAGACGGTGAGATGGGCCGGGTCGCTTCCTTCGTTCTTGGCGTTTCCAGTCGTGGTGCCATCCGTCAGCGTCTGCTTGCCATTGATGGCGCTGTTCGCCGTTCCGTTAACATTGTTGGCGTGAATGCCATCGAAGTCGGTGATGCAGGTAAAGTCGGCGAAGCTCGTCGAGGCATTGATCGACGAGGGATCGAGCGACCAAAGTTCCTTGCCAAGCCCCATCGACGGGTTGCCGTCCGTCGCGACGAAGTACAGCTTGCCCTGGAAAACTGTCAACTCGCTGATCTGAGTGTTCGGCGAGAAACGGAAGTTCGTCTGATCCGGCAGGATAGTCGTGACGCCAGTCGTCGCGTCGGTGAACGCCAGAATCGGTTTGTTCGTTACCTGGGAGTTGTAGGTAAAGAAGGTCCGGTTCCCGATCGTTGTGTACTCACGGGCGTTCGACGAATCGTTCTGGTAGTTCGGATCACCGTTCAGGTCGCCAACATTTGTCACGGCCGCGGGAAGAATTCGGGTTTCAAGCGTGACGACCTGCCCCGACAGCGCTCCGTGATTCAGGCCTGCAATCTTCCGACGACGGATACGGCGCAACCGGGGACGAAGACCGAGTGACCGCTGAATCCAACCCGCCATCCGAAAGGGTACCATCGCGCGCTCCGACGTTCTCAAAGACAATGAATTCAATACGACGTTCTGTCCGGACAGCGTTGTTCAAGAACGATCACAGGATCAGATCAATGCCTGCGCCGATCGAATCAGCAGGTCGCCACGACCGGCCATCGATTACGTGCAGAGATCCGGCGAGAGGCCCGCCTCGAGATGTTCAGCCGCCAAGGTCCGCGTTGGCCGATGAACCCTTGAGAGTGACCTCAATTGTGAAATGTTCTAAGACTCCGTGCAACCGACACAGCCGAATTGCCAGGGACCCGCGACACCCGCGACTGGCAACTCGCCCAAATAACACCCCAAGCCATTCAAGAGTTCCGGGATTCTGGCCAGAATCCCGACATGTCACCTCGCCGGACGCGCTCCATGTTCGCCCGGAAATAGCCACCAACAAGCATCCCCTGAGATCATTTGCATGGCGACCGAGGACAGTCCAGATGCTATTTCCCCCTCGGTCCCGAAAATCTCCGGGGACGGTTCTCCAAACGGACTTGTCGAAGTCCGCTACGAGTACACCTCGCTCCTGCCGGAGATCCTGCAGTTTGCAGGGGTCACCGTCCTCGTCTCTACGTACCAGGCGGGCAAGATGCTGGCGCTCGGCTCACATGCCGGGAATGTCACCGTCTCGTCCTGCCATTTTGACCGTGCCATGGGGCTGGCCGTCGATCAAACACGCATCGCCATCGGAACACGACGACAGATTCACTTCCTCAAGTCGGCCCCCGAACTGGGGCCAAGAATGCCGCCGGAAGGAACGCGCGACGGCTGCTGGCTCCCGCGCCAAAGTTTCTATACAGGCAATGTTCAGGGACATGAACTGGCCTGGGGCAACGACGGCCTCTGGGTCGTCAACACCCTGTTCTCCTCCCTCTGCACTCTCCATGAAGACTACAGCTTCGTCCCCCGCTGGCAGCCGCCGTTCATCAAGGAACTGGCGGCGCAGGACCGCTGTCATCTCAATGGGCTGGCCATGGAGAACGGGCGACCGCGATTCGTCACCGTGATGGCCGAGTCCAATGAACCCGTCGGCTGGCGTGAGAATAAGGCCACGACGGGGTGCGTCATTGATGTGGCATCAGGCCAGAGCCTCGCTCGCGGCCTGTCGATGCCGCATTCTCCAAGGCTTTATGGGGGCAGGCTTTGGGTGCTCAACTCTGGCCTCGGCCAGCTTGGGACCGTGGATCCCGCGACGGGCCGGTACGAGTCGGTGGAACGCGTCCCGGGCTACACGCGCGGCCTGGCTTTCGCCGGCCAATTCGCGTTCGTCGGGCTCTCGAAGATTCGTGAGACCTCGGTCTTTGGCGGCGTCCCGATTGCGGAGGATCGGCAGAACCTCAAGTGCGGGGTCGCCGTCATTGATCTGCAGACGGGCCGATCGATCGCGGCGTTCCAGTTCTTCTCGGGTGTCGAAGAGATTTTCGCAATTGATGTGATTCCGCAGAAGAACGCTCACATCCAGGGGCCTTCGAGCGACCAGGATGACGAGGCCCATGATGTGTGGGTGGCTCCGCCACCTGGCAAGCCGGTCGGGCCGGAGCCGGAAGCAGCGATTTATCACAGGCCGTTTCGGACGTAGGGCAGGCAGAGCCTGCCCTACGTGTCAGTCTTCGGTCGGCCCGTATCGCAGCTCGAGCGCCCGCCCGCGCAAGGTCGTCGAAACTCGACACCCATTTCCGTCACGCCGGTAATCGATTAGCTTCAGCAGTTCTGGCAACCCATTGTCGGGATAGGTCAGCGGGAGTTCCCCAAGGTTGGCGGGAAACGCGCCCGTTGCTTCGCGCCCCTGGAGCTGCTGATTGACTTCGTGCCAGAGGGCACTGTGCGCCGAGTCTCGCGCCGCGCGTCGTGCGTTGCAGAAACTGGGAACCGCCAGGACAACGCCCAACACGAGAGCAAACGCAACACAGCCGAGCAGCAACGGATCTCGCTGCGACCGCCCGAGCGGATCCTTTGTCGTGGAGCTCAATTGTCCTTCACCTGCGGTTCCGAAGGACTCTCGGGTTGTCGCGGTCCGTACACCTTTTCAACCTTCTCGCCGAGCAACGTCGTTGAAACCCGGCATCCCGTCCCCTCGCGCCTGTAGTCGATCCGTTTAAGCCGCTCCGCGGACAGCTCGTCCAGTGGTGCGCACAGCTCTTCGAGACTCGCTGGGAACTCCCCCGTTGTTTCGCGAGCTTCAAGTTGCTTGTTGAGGTTCAGCCAGAACACTTTGAAAGCCGCATCACTTGTTGCCGCACTGGTCCGCTGCATCCTGATGACATTCAAACCGGCCAGTACGACGAGAATCGCGGTCAGGATGGCCACCAGGGCCGTCAGTCGAGTCTTCGACTCGGTCTCTTTCATTGGTCCCTCGCCCCGAATCTGCTGAAATAGCGGTCCCATCGACGAACGCCGTGAACTTCGATTCCCCGTTTGGCGTCTTGGGTTGCGTCCTGTTCCGTTTTACGTCCTGCCCCTGCCATGCCGCTCAATAAAATCTCCGCCCACATCACGCAGCCCGCTTCGCAGGGCGCCTCGCAGGCCATGCTCTACGGCACCGGCATGACCGAAGAGGACATGAACAAGGCCCAGGTTGGCATCGGCAGCGTCTGGTACGAGGGCAACACCTGCAACATGCATCTCCTCGACCTCGCCGCCAAGGTGAAGGAAGGGGTGAACGCCGCCGGCCTCTACGGCATGCGGTTCAACACCATCGGCGTCTCCGACGGCATCTCGATGGGCACGGATGGGATGTCGTACTCGCTGCAGTCGCGCGACCTGATCGCCGACAGCGTCGAAACCATCATGGGCGCCCAGTGGTACGACGCCCTCATCGCGCTCCCCGGCTGCGACAAGAACATGCCCGGCTGCCTGATCGCCATGGGCCGGCTCAATCGCCCGGCCATCATGGTCTACGGCGGCACGATCAAGGCCGGCTGTGGGGCCGGCCGCGACAAGCTCGACATCGTCTCCGCCTTCCAGTCCTACGGTGAATACGTCGCCGGCAAGATCACGGATGCCGAACGCCGCGAGATCGTGAAGAACTCCTGTCCAGGCGCCGGAGCCTGCGGCGGCATGTACACGGCCAACACCATGGCCACCGCCATCGAAGCTCTCGGGATGTCGCTCCCCTACAGCGGCTCGATCCCGGCCGTCCATCCTGACAAGCTGAAAGAATGCATGGACGCCGGCAAGGCGATCCGCGTCCTGCTCGAAAAAGACCTCAAACCCCGCGACATCATGACCCGCGAGGCGTTTGAGAATGCGATGGTCGTCACCATGGCGGTCGGCGGCTCGACGAACGCGGTGCTGCACCTCATCGCCATGGCCCGCTCCGTCGGCGTCGACCTCACCATCGACGACTTCCAGAAGGTCAGCGACCGCATTCCTTATCTGACCGACCTCAAGCCCAGCGGCTCGTTCGTCCAGGAAGACCTCCACTCCGTCGGCGGCACGCCGGCCGTCATGAAGGCCCTGCTCGAGAAAGGCCTGCTCAACGGCGACTGCATGACGGTCACCGGCAAGTCGCTCGGCGATAACCTCGAGCCGCTGCCGGGGCTGAAGGCCGGCCAGAAGATCATGCGGCCCGTCGACAACCCGATCAAGAAGTCGGGCCACATCCGCATCCTCCGCGGCAACCTCGCCCCCGAAGGCGCCGTCGCCAAGATCACCGGCAAGGAAGGCCTCGTCTTCACTGGCCCCGCGCTCTGCTACGACAGCGAAGAAGACATGCTCCGCGGCTTCGAGCGGAACGAAATCAAGGGCGGCGAAGTCATCGTGATCCGTTATGAAGGCCCGAAAGGCGGACCCGGCATGCCGGAAATGCTCACGCCCACCTCCGCCATCATGGGAGCCGGTCTCGGCGACAAGGTGGCCCTCATCACCGATGGCCGCTTCTCCGGCGGCAGCCACGGCTTCATCATCGGCCACGTCACCCCCGAAGCCCAGGAAGGCGGCCCGATCGCCCTCGTGAAGAACGGCGACGTGATCACGATCGACGCTGAGAAGAACAGCATGGACGTCGCCGTCTCGGACGACGAGATGAAGAAGCGCCGTGCCGCGTTCAAGGCGCCGCCGTTCAAGGCCACCCGCGGCACGCTCTACAAGTACATCAAGAACGTGAAGAGCGCCAGCGAAGGCTGCGTCACCGACGAATAACGTCGGACCGCGACAGGCGGCGGGGAGAAACGTCTCGAATGAAGTCGCTGGCGGGCGAATGGTCAGCCGGTCAGCGACTTTTCAAACGCCACACGCGCCTTGTTCATCGCCGCCGTCACTTCGCCGGCCGTCGGCAGGATCGGCACGCCCCGCGGAACCGGGTGCATAAAGACTTCAACGTGTCCCCCGTACTGGATGTCGCGAAGTGCTTTGACGACCGGGCCGAAATCGAGCGAGCCATAGCCCGGAAGCTGCTTCATCTCGTCGTCCTTCGGCAGCTTCGTCATGCATCCCATCCCATGCTCCCACGCATAGAAGTGGACGAGCTTCGGGCCCAGGTCGCGAATCAGGCCGGCCAGCGTCTCCGGCTCCTGGGGGAGATGGTAAGGCGCGAGCGCAATGCCCAGACGCGGGGACGACTTCGCAAAGTCCGCCAGGTAGCGGAGAGAGTCCGGGCTTTCGATCAGGGCCTTGCCATGATTCTCGATCGCGATCGTCACCCCGAGCCGCTCGGCCACGGCAAGGTGCGGTTCCATCCGCGTTACGAACTCTCGGACAGCCTCCTTGAGACTTCCCTGCGGAGGCTTGCCGGAACCGGTCACGATCAGCGACCCGCCGAAATCGTGCAGGTACTCCATTTCCTTCTCGAGTCCATACGGCCCGAGGTCGTAACGCGTCGTCATCGCCAGCCGGACGCCGTGTTCCTTCAGCAGGCGACCGAATCCATCCCGTCCGAGCGCATCCGCCTGCTCGCGCTGATCCCCATGAACCTTCGGCCACAGATCGATGCCGTCGGCGTGAATCTTCGCGACTTCCGGAAGGATTTCCGCCAGCCGCATCGTGCCATACATGCATGAGGGGAGCAGGTACCTGAACTGAAACGGACTTCCCTCACCGAGCACGGGAGCCGCAGCGAAGGCGGCCGTCGCCGCGAGAAACTGGCGACGGGTCCACACGTTGTTCGACATCGCACAACCACAGGTTTGAGGCGGAAGACAGGTCGGGCCGTCCATTGTCCGGGGCCCTCGAACGTCGATCGGACTTGATCGTCGCCGTCACGATACTGCAAGCGGGCCAGCGTTCGTCGCCAGAAATCGCGCTTGCGGCCGCGATCCCTGATTTCGTATTGTCCACATTGCATTCGAGGCCGAGTGCAAAGGCTGTGCGAAGTTGATTGATTGGGCGATCCTGCACAGAGCGCCCAGGTCACGTCGCGGAGCGGGCAGATGTCGACCGGTCGGGCCACCGTCGGGTTGGAGATTTCGAATTCGTTGATCGAGCACCTGCGGCGCGGTGTCGGCCGGCTGCAGATGCTTCCTCCATTGGCCAAAGAGGCCATGGAGATTGTCAACACGGACGACTGCGACCTGTTAAAGGTCGCGTCGATCATCCAGCGCGACGTCAAGCTTGCCACCTTCATTCTGCGCGTCGCCAACAGCACCGCATTCTCCCCGCCAAAGCCGATCGCCAGTCTGAATCACGCGGTGCTGTTCATCGGACGCCGGCGCGCACGCGATTTCATTATCACCGCCAGCCTGATGGCGCTGTCGAACACCGTTCCAGCCAGCCTCCACACGCGACAGGCCACGCTCGCCTCCCACGGATTCCTCACTGCCGTCATGGCGACGAAGATCAACCACTTGCTGAAGCTGGGCTTCGACGGCGAGGAGTTCACGGCAGGCCTGATGCACGATTTCGGCCGCACGCTGATGATGATTGCCGATCCGGTGAACACTCCACACATCGACCCCCTCGATTTCAATGAGCCGGTCGGCATCGAGGGCCGCGAGCGCCTGCACCTGGGGGCATCGCACGCCGAAATCGGCGCCTGGTTTGCCGCCACCAACGAACTGCCCGATTCACTCGTGTCGGCCATTCGCTTTCACCACGCTCCAGAGGAAGCCGGAGACGGCCTCATGATGGCCGCGTTGATCAGCGCCGCCGACCATGCCGTGAACGACATGCAGCGTTCCGACGCGCGGGCCGGGTACGATCCGGCGACGAACCGCGGAATTCTGCTGCTCGAACAGTCGGGTGTCCCCGACGCCAGCGGACGGTTCGCCTCCGCGATCGACGTCCTGCGGAAGGACGTCGTCGAAGCGGCCCAGTCGTTCCAGTCATGACCGCAGACCACCACCAACGGTGGATGGCCAGATCCCGTGCCGCCAATGCGACCGGCCCGCCCGAGTGCTCCCGTCGTCGGGGGGAGAGGGGGACGCGGAATTGGTTGACGCCCGCCGTCTCTTGTCGACACTACAGCCGCGGTGCCTGTCAGCAGCGCCCCCTGTCGCTGCCGCAATTCTGCCATACTGTAGAGTCACTGTCCGATTGTGGACCGGCCCGGACCGATGACAGCTGCGTTGATATTCCACATTTTCCTCCGGTAGACGGTGCATGCCCGAGTCGCTTGAACCCCGTCCAGAAAGGTCGGTCGATCGACAATTCGCACCGCAGGCCAGGATCCTCGTTGTCGACGACAACCGCGCCAATCGCCTGGCTCTCGCCGCGATGCTGGAAGAACTCGACCGCCCGCTCATCGAGGCGAACTCTGGTCTGGAGGCCCTCGCCAAGGCCGAATCCGACGACTTCTCCGTCATCCTGCTCGATGTCCGAATGCCCGGGCTTGATGGCTTCGAGACGGCGAGGAGGATCCGCCTGTTGCCCCGGCACCAGCGCACGCCGATCATTTTTCTGACCGCCCAGGAGACCGACCGCGAACAGGTGGAAGCGGGATATGCGCTGGGCGCCGTCGATTTCCTTCAGAAGCCGCTGCTGGCATTCGTCCTCCGCGAGAAAGTCCGGCGGCTCGCGGAAATCGACGAAGAGAAACGGAGCACGAGAGACGAGGCGGAGCAGTTACGGATGCTCGTGCAGGGCGCGCGGGACCACGCGATCTTCATGCTCGATCCCCAGGGACTCGTCGCGACGTGGAACCCGGGGGCGCAGCGTCTGAAAGGCTACTCTGCGGACGAAATCATCGGGCAGCATTTCTCCCGCTTCTACCAGGACGCGGACATTCAGAGAGGATGGCCGGCACGGGAACTGGAAATAGCGCGGGCCGAAGGACGCCTCGAAGACGAAGGCTGGCGTCTGCGTAAGGACGGCAGCCGCTTCTGGGCCAACGTCGTGATCACGCCGCTCTACGACGACGCCGGAACGTTTCGCGGGTTCTCCAAGATCACGCGCGACCTGACCGCGCGCAAGATGGCCGAGGAAAACGAACGCCGGCTCCTGGCCGAGCAGACGGCGCGGCGCGTCGCGGAAGAGGACGCCCGCGTGCTCCAGGAGCAGAAAGAACGACTGCGCGTCACGCTTGCCAGCATCGGCGATGCCGTGATCAGCACGGACGCCGGTTGCCGCGTCGAGTTCCTCAATCCCGTCGCCGAGAAACTGCTGGGATGGACAAACGCGGAGGCCGTCGGCCAGCCATTGGTCAATGTCTTCCGGATTATCGATGAGTGGACGCGCGAGCCGGCCGAGAATCCCGCACAGCGCGCCCTGGCCGATGGAACGATCGTCAGCCTCGCCAACTACACGATCCTCGTCGCGAAGGACGGGGCCGAGCGTCGAATCGATGATTCGGCCGCCCCGATTCGCGATGCCGACGGCGGCGTCATCGGCTGTGTGCTGGTCTTCCGTGACGTGGATGAGCAACGCCAGACGGAGCGCTACCGGAATACCCGCCTGGCCATCACGCAGTTCCTGAACCAGTCCCCCTCGATCGACGTCGCCTGCGCCGGCACGCTGGAGCGGATCTGCGACGACTTGAACTGGGAGGCCGGATTCTTCTGGGCCCCCAATGGAGATCCGGGACTTCTCCGCTGCCGTTACAGCTGGCGCCACACGGACGGCGACATTCACGAGTTCGAGAACGCAAGCCGCGGCGCCGCGTTCGAACCGGGAGAAAGCCTGCCGGGGAGCGTCTGGCAATCGGGGCAGCCTGCCTGGATCCATGAAATCAGTGACGATCCGGGTTTCGTCCGACGTGCGGCCGCGATCAACGCTGGCCTGCGAAGCAGCTTCGCCTGTCCGATCCGCTCTAGGGATCGCACGATCGCCGTCATTGAATTCTTCTCCAGACGCTCGCGGCCGAAGGATGCCAACCTGCTCGAAGTGATCGGGACTATCGCGGGCACTCTCGGCCAGTTCATTGAACGAATTGAAGCCGAAAATCAGTTGCGGGAAAGTCAGGCCCGCCTGCAGGCCGTTCTCGACCATGCGCCTGCGATGATCTACCTCGTCGATGCTGACGACCGGTTCCTGCTCATCAATCGCCGGTGGCGCGATGTCCTGGGACTGACGAACGAGCAGGTGGCGGGCCGCAAGCTGGATGAGTTCTTTCCCCCGGAGATCGTCGAACAGTTTTCCGCCAACAACCGGAAGGTCCTCGCGACTGAACAACCCGCCGAGTTTGAAGAGTCGGTAATTCAGGACGGCAGGCTGCGGACGTATATCTCGATCAAGGCCCCGTTCCGTTATGGCGCCGCCCAGTCGCTCGCGGTATGTGGCATCTCGACCGACATCACGGAACGGAAGCAGGCGGAGGAATCGCTCCGGCAGGCCGATCGACTGAAAGACGAATTTCTGGCGACGCTCGCACACGAACTGCGGAATCCCCTGGCCCCGATTCGAAACTCACTGCAGCTTCTCAAGATTGCCGACCTCGACCTTGAGACCGGAGTCTGGGCCCGCGAAGTGATCGAGCGACAGGTCGACCACCTGGTTCGCCTCGTTGACGATCTGCTCGACGTGTCCCGCGTCACGCGCGGAAAGATCGGGCTCAGGCCGCAGCCGATCGAACTCGGCGACGTCATCGCGAGCGCGGTGGAGACGGTCCAGCCCCTGATCGCTTTACAGCACCACCGACTGGCGGTTGAGATCGCTTCCGGATCTCTCAAAGTGAACGCTGATCCGACGCGGATGACGCAGGTCTTCGGCAACCTGCTGACGAACGCGGCCAAGTACACAGACGAGAGCGGCGAGATCTCCGTCGACGTGCGGGAGGTCGTGGGACAGGCGGTGGTCACCGTCCGCGACAACGGCATTGGAATCGCGCCGGATGTCCTGCCACATGTCTTTGACCTGTTCGTCCAGGCGCAGAATCCGTCCACGAAGGCCCAGGGAGGGTTGGGGGTCGGGCTGACGCTCGTGAAGAACCTGGTGGAGCTGCACGGCGGCAGCGTCGCCGCCCGTAGCGCCGGGCTTGGGCAGGGCTCAGAATTCGTCGTGATGCTGCCGCTCATGTCGGCGACCGATATTGCCGCGGTTTCGCTGGTGGACGCCCAACCTGTTCCCAGGCGGACTGCTTCGCGACTCCGGATTCTTGTCGTTGACGACAACCTCGATGCGGCGACGACCCTGGCGACCTTGCTGCAGAGGCAGGGGCATGATGTCGGGGTGGCGCATGATGGTCTCGCGGCTCTGGACATCGTCGCGAGCGACCCGCCCGACCTGGTATTTCTGGATATCGGCATGCCCGCGATGGACGGCCACGAAGTGGCCGCGCGTATCCGCAGCACCCCGGGGCTCGAGAAAGTGGTCCTCGTGGCCCTGACCGGCTGGGGCCAGGAAGGGGACCGCCGCCGAACGCGGGACGCAGGCTTCGACCACCACTTCGTGAAACCCCCGGAGCCGCGGGCCGTCGAAACCCTGATCGATGAACTCGCCGCCCGCCGCGGTGGATGACGATCGCTCCCGGGCCACACCTCCGGCCCGTTCCGGCAACGATGTCGCGAACGTTGTCGTGGATGTTCTCTTGCCGCTCCCGAGGCGTTGAGCCCCATTCGCCCGGAGAACTTCGACATCAACAAAACAGGCCCGCGCGACTGCGCGGGCCTGTCGATCGTTCAGCATTCAACCGCTGAAATCAGCGGAGGAATTCGCTCGCTTCGTCGAGGAACTCTTCCGGCAGCGTCCGCATCTGGCCGACGGCTTCCGCCAAAGGCACGGCAACGATCTTCAGGCCGCGAAGCGCGACCATCTTGCCGAAGTCCTTCTTCAGGGCCAGCCGGCCAGCGTGGATGCCCAGCCGCGTCCCGAGGACACGGTCGTAGGCGCTCGGCGAACCGCCGCGCTGCAGGTGTCCCAGCACCACTTCGCGGGTTTCGATGCCGGTCTTCGACTTGATCAGGTCGGCGACCTGCTTGCCGATGCCACCCAGCTGGATGTGCCCGAAGTCGTCCTTCTTGCCGGTCTGGCTGAGGTCGACCGTCTTGACGTTGCCGTTCGCATCCTTGTAGTTGATGGTCGCCCCTTCGCTGACGAGCACCATCCCATACTTCTTGCCCGCTTCGCGGCGGCGCTTCAGCAGCTCGCACACATCGTCCAGCAGCGTCGGCCGCTCCGGAACCATAAAGGCGTCAGCCGAGTTGGCGATGCCGGAGAACGCCGTGATCCAGCCGGCGTGACGGCCCATGCACTCGACCACCATCACGCGGCGGTGCGATTCGGCCGTCGTGCGGAGCTTGTCCACGGCGTCCATCACCGTGTTCAGGCACGTGTCGAAACCGAACGTGAAGTCCGTGCTCGAAAGATCGTTGTCGATCGTCTTCGGAACGCCGATGGTGTTGAACTTGTAGTCGCTGTACAGCTTGCTCGCGACGCCCAGGGTGTCGTCGCCGCCGATGGCCACCAGGGCATCGAGGCCGAGTTCCTTGAAGTTGGAGAGGATCTTTTCGACCAGCGCAGGATCCTTGTAAGGATTCGTCCGCGACGAGCCGAGGATCGTCCCCCCCTTGGGCAGGATCTCGTCCGTCTCGCAGGCCTTCAGCGGGGTGAAGTTGCCTTCGATCGCCCCGCGCCAGCCTTCCAGAAAGCCGATCGTCTCGCCGCCGGCGTTCTCGATCGTCCGAACCACTGCACGGATCACCGCATTCAAAGCCGGACAATCGCCGCCGCCGGTCAACAACGCAACTTTCATTGGAACTCGCTCCTAAACTCAGGGCCGCACAGAACGCACTCTCGCGGCAGAAGCCCGGATCGTATTTCCGGGACAGGACCGCTTCAAGGAATCGCTCGCAGGCGATGTCAGACATCGCTCGGATCGCAGCCGACTGCCCCCCCGCCCCCCGGCCTCGGCCAGGGGGCGTCAATTGACTCAGGCGGCGTCAGAAATGACAAATTGATGTTCCCGCCTACGCTTGGGAAACGAGGCCGCCGGCCTGTCCTGCCTTCTCAGAAAGTCTGCCTGTGTCGATTCCTCTCGAACAACGCATCACGGAAGCCCGCAAACGCCTGGACGAGCACACCGTCCGCACCGTTCACAAGCACTTCCACCCGGAAGACGGAGCCCCGTTCTGGCTCGAAAAGGCCAAAACCTACAACTTCAACCCCCTCACCGACGTCAAGTGCTTCGACGACCTTAAAAAATTCCCCCTCTTTGAAGACGACTGGCTCCGCGGCGGCCCCGTCGACCGCTTCCTCCCCAAAAGCCTGCATGGCGAACCGCGGTTCGTCTTCGAGACCGGCGGCACCACCGGAATCCCCAAGTCCCGTTGCGTCGTCCGCGATCACTGGATCGACTACGAACTCTTCTCCGAAACGCTCCCCGACAAGTACTTCCCCAAAGGGGCCAACTGGCTGATGCTCGGCCCCTCCGGCCCCCGCCGGCTGCGGCTGGCCATCGAGCACCTCTGCCAGTTCCGCGGCGGCATCTGCTTCTGCATCGATCTCGATCCCCGCTGGGTCGTGAAGCTGATCAAGAAGGGAGACATCGCCGGCGCGAAGGCCTATGCCGACCATGCCATCGACCAG
The DNA here is from genome assembly GCF_007745175.1 of Caulifigura coniformis. GTDB lineage: Bacteria > Planctomycetota > Planctomycetia > Planctomycetales > Planctomycetaceae > Caulifigura > Caulifigura coniformis. Next base: position 2,736,706 of record NZ_CP036271.1, read on the forward strand.
GCGACGACCATCCTCTCGGCCGGCCACGACATCAAGTGCGCCTTCGCGACCCCCAAGTTGCTCGAGGCCCTCTGCCTTCGGCTCGTCGATAACGGGTCGAGCATCGAAGAGGCCGGCCTGACCGGCATCTTCTGTGGCGGCACGGAAATGACGGCCCAGTGGATGCGGTTCGCCAAGGAAGAACTCCTCGGCGACAACGTCTACATCGCCCCGACCTACGGCAACACGCTGATGGGCCTGGCCTGCGGCAAGCCGGTGTCGAAGGAAGAGAACTACAAGATCAGCTACTACGCCCCGCAGCCGCGGGCGGTGACCGAGATCGTCGACTTCAAGGACTACAACAAGACCGTCGAGTACGGCGGGACCGGACGCGTGAAGCTGTACACGCTGACCGATGAGCTGTTCATCCCCGGCTTCATGGAGCGGGACGAGGGAGAACGCGAGAGGCCGTATGAGCAGTTCCCGTGGGAGGGCGTGAGCGGTACGCGGCCGTTCCATGAGTTCGCGAAGACGACGACGGTGGGGGTTTATTGAGAGTTTCGATTCAGCAGTGGCCCAGGGGGTGTGACCCTTGGGCTTTTTTTTTGTTGCGCCGTGCAGGAAGTTCACCACGGAGCCACGGAGAACACGGAGCCACGGAGAACACGGAGACGCACGGAGGGGAGGGGCGTCGCGGTGTGTCTGGCGCGTGGGGGAGAGGAGATTCACCGCTGAGACGCGGAGAGCAGAAGGGAAGGAAGGAAAGGAAGAGGGGATGTGATGGGTGGTGGGCTCGGCAATGGGTGGCACTGGCTGCAAGCAGACCAGTGCCACCCAGATTCGGCTTTCAGTGGCACCCGGCGCGTCAGAAACAGGAACCGCCGGTGCGGCCGCCGCAGATGGCCGAGCTGACGCCGAAACTTCGACTCAAAGGCCAGGCTTTGCTCGATGCCTCGTAGAAATCGTGGACGGCGTTGCGTGCCACCTGAACAGGTGGTCTGCGTCCCGGGGCCGATCGCAATGGATTTCGAGTGAGCGACGGCAATAGCTGCAGGTTAAGTCTGATCGTCGGCCCGTCTCGTTCTGCCACCACTCACAGCACAATGCGAACATCATTCTCCGAGTCGCATTACAAAATAGGGGGTCTGCGTCGACGAACCTGGGCCGGTTGTTCGGACTGCTCTTAAGAGTCCGCTTGTGTCGAATGAACGAATGCGTCGGGAGTTGGACAACTCGCAAGCGACGGAGGTTGGGAAATGTGGCGGGCTATAGCGATTGCGTTGATGTGTTGGGGGACGGGCTGCACACACCATCAACTCAGGTACGACACCATTCACCAGGCGGACACGCTGAACGATATCTATCGTCGACAAGTGCTCGACAACCTGGCCCTGTTCGTTGTCGATCCCTATGCTGTGCCTCACTTCGCGGTTCCCAACGGCGGGACGTCGTCAGTCTCGGACACTGGAAACGCCTCGGTCAGTGCGCTGAACTCTTTTCGGAAGGTGGCTGGACTTTCCGGGAGCCGTAACATCCAGGAATCATGGGCCCTCAATCCCATTCGCCATCCTGACAAGCTTCGCCGCATGCGATGCGCGTTTCAACGGGCGGTGGGAGTCTGTGATCCGTGCACCGATTGCTGCCGACTGGAGAAGCAGTTCTTGGGCAAGACCGGAAACCAGAAAATCGCCGTCTGGGACAAGACGAAGAACGAGCCTGTCTTGCTAGATGGACGGCCGGTACTCGACCCGCTGACGAACCTGCCGTTTGTCGATGAGGGCGGCAACTCGCTGACTGATCCGAGGACCGGCCAGCCCTACAAGGTCGATCCGGACACGGGGTGCGTGACGATCCCGGCGTACGACTGCAACGGGCCCTGCACCATCAAGTGCGGCTGGTACTGCCAAGGCAGATTTAAGGATGTCCCGCTGGACTGCCATGACTACATGGGCTGTTATCGCAATACGTATGTCTGGGTCGAGCCGCAGTATCGCCATGAGTTGGCCAAGCTTGTCCTCGCCATTTTGGACTATGCGGAGAAGGATCCGCCATCAAAGCCTACAAAGGATGTCACGCTGCTGGTCAACCGCCGCGGCGAGATCGCCAGCAGCCCGCTGGACGCCATCGGCATCGTGCAATCGACGATCACAATCGGGGATGCCAACGAGCGGATCCTCCGCGTTGACCCGCTCCCTTGCGAAAAACCTCCGGCCAGTGCCGGCGAGATCAACAAAGGCCGCACGGTGGACACTCAGCTGAATTCGACGGAAAGTCGGACTGCCGATAAGGAACGCGCGGAATGGATAGAAGCCCGTCAACGCTTACAGGACCTAGCTCCGCTCGCGCCCACCCAAAGTCCAAGTGCTGAGTCGGCGACGGGAGCGTCAGCCTTGTATGAGCGAATGCTGCTCGACGCGCTGGCTCCATCGACTCGCTAGGCCAGAAGTGCCACGTGGGGACTCACTTCCGGCGGGTGGCACTGGTCTGCTTGCAGCCAGTGGCAAGCGTTGCCGAGCCACTCTACTCCACACACTCTTACCCGAACGCCTCCGGTGGGAGGCCATGAATCGTCGGCAGTTCCGGGTCGACAATCCTCTTGTCTGACTCATACCACCGGGCACTCGACCACTTCCATTCCCCAGGCCGGGCGACGAGGCCGGCGCGGACCGGGTTTGCGTGGATGTAGTCGATCGATCCCAGCAGGCTCTTCTCCGTTCTCAGGTTGCGATCGTAACCGGCCCCCTCCTGCCAAAACCGGAAGGCCGGTTTCCCCGGTCGTTCCAGGACCGTCAACTCGTGCAGCAGAGGACTTTTCTCCGCGATCAACATCTGTTTCACGCGGTAGGAGAACGGCCGCTTGATGGCCGACAGGAGCACGTCCAGATCGGGAAGCTCACCGGGTCTGACTTCGGTGGGGAAGACCAGCAGATGCACATGGTTCGTCATCAGGACGAACGCGACGAGCCGGTACTTATGGTTCGCGATGGCCCGGTCGATCGACTGGCAGAGCATCTGGCGCCAGTCGTCGCGTGTCAGCAGTTCGAGTTGCCGATAGTTCGAGAATGTGAGCTCGTGAACGTCGCCCGGCTCGTGAAATCGCCTGAGCTGCTTGCGATGGCCCTGCATTCAATGACGGTACTCAACGGAGGGCTGCCTCGGCAACGTTTGGCACTGGCTGCAAGCAGACCAGTGGCACCCAGATTCACCGGGTACCGCCGGTTGCTGTGCAACTGGTCGTGTAGCACGCCCTGACTGACGTCAGGAAGGAAGGGCGTGGCGAGAGTTGCCGAGCGAGCAAGGCTGCCCAGGCCGAAGATCAGGCCGTCTCCATTTCTGTCGGGCCCGTGTCGTGGCGAAGTCGTCGTGGCACGCGGCCACGCCCTTCGCAGGGCGTGCCACTCAACCCGCTCACGTGCCGGCTGCGCCGGCGGAGGGGGTTGCGGAGGGTTCCTGGCCAAAGAGCAGTCGGAAGATCGCCGGGCGGCGCAGTGCCAGGCCCAGCCACATCAGCACGCCGATGATGATCGGAAAGAACCAGGTGTCGTTGACGCGGAGGTGGGTCCAGACGGCGCCGCCGAGGTAGGCCGTCGTCAGAATCGCGCCGAGAAATGCCGTGCGGGGAATCAGATAGAGCACCGCGACTGCGACTTCGATGACGCCCAGGGTCGTCAGGAGATCGAGCGGGATCTGCAGCTTCGACATGATGTCGGCCTTGCCAGGGAAGTCGAAGAACTTGGGAACTCCGCTGGCTCCGATGAGGAAGAGGCCGACCAGTGCGGTCAAGATCCATCCGGTGATGCGTTGTGCTTTCGTGGGCATGTCTGGGCTCCGGGGCGATTTGCAGGTGTTCGGTGTCTGAAATGAGTCGTGTGTTCGCTGATGCGACGATCGGCCGTCGCCGGAATCGACACGTCATTTCAGAGATTTGCTGAAACCCGGGTAACACCGCGTTGCTGTGCAACCGGTGCGGCGAAGCCGCAAGAGGTTTCGCACGGGGAGGCTGTCCATCCCCGTGAAGTGACGTGAATCGGACCTTGCCCCAGCAACCTATTTTGGGCCCCCCTTCACGCCTGTCGCGCCAGCCCCAGCCGAATTCCCAGCAGGATGAAGAACCCGCCGATCGTGCGGTTCAGCCACATTCCCGTCCGGCTGCCAAGCTGCAGCGAGCGGGCATGAGAGGATGCCCAGGCCAGGAACAGGCACCAGATCGTGCCGTTGATCGTGAACACCGATCCGAGGAACAGGAACGCCAGCGGCTTGTTGGCCGCCATCGGCTCGATGAACTGCGGCACAAACGCCAGGAAGAACAGCGCGACCTTCGGATTCAGGATGTTCGTCAGGAACCCCTGGGCGAAGACTTTCCGCAGACGCGACGCCAGGGCCGGCGTCCTCGCCCCCCGGGAGCGTTGGCCCGACATCAGGAACATCACCCCGATGTAGATCAGGTAGATCGCCCCGGCGAACTTCACGATGTTGAACGCCATCGCCGAAGTTGCCAGCAGGGCCGACATGCCCAGCGCCGCCGCGGCCACGTGCAGGCAGCATCCGCAGCTGATGCCGAGTGCCGCCACGATCCCCGCTTTCATCCCCTGCGTAACGCTGCGGGTGGTGATGTACAGAGTGTCGGCCCCCGGCGTGATGTTGAGCAGCCAGCTGGACGCGACAAACAGGGCGAGATCGTGGGTACCGAGCATCAGGTGGCGAGACAGCAAAGCGTTGAAGAGGTTCGGATCGGGGCCGAGGATTCTTGCGCGTCAATTCATACCTCCAAGTGGAACAGGCGTTCACTCGCCGGGTGCCATTGAAAGCTTGAATTCTGGTCGAACCAGGGCTCGAGCGGGCCAGAGAGACTCAGAAGTACGAACCAGGCCTTGCCGGACGCGGTCTGGCCCCAGGTCTCTTCCTGGCCAGCTGGTGCCCTGGGGCCGAAGTCGAGGTCCGTCGAACCATCAGCGTTCGTGATCAGCTTGCCCCGCTTGTTGTTCCTGCTCGGGAACGGCTGCGAAGTCTGCAGCTTGGAACGCGTTTGAGGGTCATCCAGCACGACCGACCAGAAGTCCTTCGCCGGGACGTTGGCCGGAAGTCTCATCCGGCAGGTCTTCGCACCGTCCAGCGGCTCTCCCGAAATTGTGACCCCGATTGAGGGGAAGACCTGTGACGACCTGTGACGACCTGTGACGAGACCTGTGACGAGACCTGTGACAGCCGAAAATGGTCTAGTACATTGGTTTTTTCGACCTGTGACATGTGTGACATGTGTGACGAGATCGGTGGTCGTTTTTCACCCCGTTTCGGCGGGTGGTCACGCGTCGGTTTCGAATTGCCAAAGAACGAACTCTCTCTCCTTACAGGTGAGGTTGCGCGGGGCGGGAACTTGTGATGGGTCTGGCGGCGTGAGGTCCGATTTCGACGACTGCGACCCCGAGTCTCCCCCCGCGCCATTTCTGGCCCACGAGGTTCCCTCTAGAATCTCTCAATCGCCGGCCTGGCTTCCGGCCCCCGTGCTGCTCCACCCAGGGCTACTCCCATGAGCGACTCCGAACCCTCCAGAGTCTTCTGGTTCAAGAACGACGCCCCAGAGATGCAGCAGGCGTACGCGAACGCCCGCAAGACCTTCCGCTACTTCTGGCGAGAGCTCTCCTGGGAACGCCGACGAATCGTCCCCGCCCTCGATCTCGCCTGCGTCAAAGCCCCCTTCTCCGACAGCGACGTCGAGGATGCCGAAGTCGAGCATATGTGGCTCTCCGAAATCGATTTCGATGGCCGCACCGTCCGCGGCGTCCTGCTGAACAGTCCCAATGAACTCAAGTCCGTCAGCGAGGGCGACTCCGTTCGCATCCCGCTGACCAACATCACCGACTGGATGTACGCGATCAACGGCGAGGTCTTCGGCGCGTACACGGTCAACCTCATGCGTTCCCGGATGAAGCCCCGCGAACGCAAAGAACATGACGCCGCCTGGGGCCTCGACTTCGGCGACCCCGATTCCATCCGCATCGCTCCCGAACCGAAGAAAGCCGGCTTCCTGAAGAGCCTCTTCGGAGGCAAGCCGCCGGCCGACACGGACGAGCATCCGATGAGCGCGGGCATGGCCGAAGAACTGAAGAAGCAGATCGCGAAAGATCCGTCCTTCGTCTCCACCAAAGATGACAAGGGCTGGACGCTGCTGCACGACGAGGCCCTCGCAGGGAACCTCGCGACGGTCAAGGTCCTGCTCGAAGCCGGCGCCGACAGGAATGTGGTGGCGAAGAACGGAATGACGCCGCTCAAACTCGCCAAATCCCTCGGCTGGGACAAAGTCGCCGCGCTTCTCAAATGACACTCGGCAACGCTCGTCACTGGCTGCAAGCAGACCAGTGCCACCCATGGGATGCTGCCATTGGCACCCGGCGCCGCTGCAGTTCGTTCCACAAGCGAAAGCCCTGGAAGCCAGCATCGCCGACGAGCAGCGATCGCTCCGGAAGATCATCCAGCATCTCGAGCAGATGGTCGCGCTCGCTGCTGCCGGTGTGACCCTGCCGCCAGTCCCAAAGCAAACCCAATCCCATGTGCCACAGGACGGTCAGCCAGACCTGCGGGCCGGCCGGCAATCGTGAGGGTTTCGGTCGCATGGACTTCTGACGTCGACGCCTGGGAGGGCGTTTCTTCGGAGACTGAAAGGCGCGTTCGTTGGCCTGTGTCCGGGAGGCCGCGATACGAGTTCCATCGACAGCCAGCACACACCAGCCCCACAGGCGCTCGTGGCCTCCCTTGAGGGTCTGCATCTGTTTCCGGAAGTGTCGGGTGAGGCGTTCTCGGAAGGTGGGCGTCCAGCGCTGGAGGGCTTTGAGAAAACCCTGGTAGGTGTCGGCCCCGACATTCCGCCAGCCGAGTCGCAGTGCGGTGTCATGAGCGACCGTGAAGCGTCGTGTCAGTTCAGGCTCTTCTCCGATGGCCCACGCCAGCGCGACGCGGAGGAGCGTGAAGAGCGACCAGTTCGAGTTGCCATGTGTGGCAAGGTCCTGGAGCAGATCCTCCTGCAGCAACCGAAAGCAGGATTGCGAAATGCTGCCGGGCCGGTTATTGGCATCCATGCCAGACTCCCCTTGGGTCTGTAAAGACTGCTGTTTGGCGACAGCTGGGAGTCTGGCTCTTTCCTCAAATCCGGCAAAGACTTATCCCGTTTCGTTCACGGCGTTGCGTGCCACCCGACCCGCCAGTACACACCGGCCACGGCATCATACTCGAAGGTTTCGACGAACGGCCTCAGAAGTGTGCTATCTATGGCGCTCATTCCATCGGCAACGGCAGTTGAACGGGTTTTCGAATTGTGCCACCACATGGATGGCTTGAAGACGACGATACGTCGCGGCCAGAGACAACCCGCAATACACGGCGACAGCATAGTTCCACATGAGGTCGCGACTGGCGCCGACGACGCCGAACCAATGCCGGTCATAATGATCGCTGCACCAGGCATCGACTTCCGTATTGAGTGCGGCAGGAGGAGTGACAGGCTCCATATGGAGCCCAAAAGGCACCCCGATGCTGGACATGACGTCCCCCGATGGCACCTTTTTGGTTCCTCGTGGAAAGGTCATAAGCCAATACACATTCTCGCCAGCTGCGCTGCAATGCTCAGGGCTAACCGGGCAGCGGTACTCGACATGTCGCGGGCGGATGATGGAGGGACTTGGAATCGCATACATTCGTAGCACATGAGTACGTAAAGTATGCGCGTCCCCCACGACGGGATCGACCAGCCCCGGGTTCGACCTATGTCCCGTGTCAATACCGACTCGGAGCAAGGAAGAGAGCTGCGGTCCCATTTCGCATGGAATACGTACGATTCCGCCTCCAAGCGTCCCTGACCACGCCTCCGCCTCGATGTGCGTTCCAACCCGAGTGAATCGTTTCGTCGATTCACTCGATGCCGCCGCGCGCTCGATGTCCTGCCATGGCAGTCCAACCGAAAGCCACGAGGGATAAACCAAATAAAACATGTCCGCCGATTCTATGCGTAACATCGCCGTCACATAGGAACTCCCAACATTCCGATGAGGACAGCGGCCGCGACATCTGAAACTAACTGGGACTGGTTGCCCGAGGTACTAGTCGCGGTGCCGGTGGTAGCCGCTCCTCCCAAGATGACGTAGCTGGCAATCGCCGCTACGGCCACTGCCACGCCATTCTCATCCAAATCGTTAGTATTATAGACAACCAGGCCAGGATTTGCCTGCCTCACTCGAATTGACGTCAGCGTAATCGGCAGGTCGGCAGCCCACCCGGGCCGGGTGGCTGTGGTCAGCGTCTCAGAAATCCGTGAATTCGTGGCTGGGGACGCAGCGGAGCGAAGCCCCCAGCCGAACGTTGCCGAGCGCTCCCTGCGACTGGTCGCCCAAGCTGGGGGCAAGTCGCGGGTCGGGTGGCACGCAACGCCGTCCACGATTCTGCTTTCGGCGTAACTTCCGTCTTGGCAAAGAAATCGAGTCTCCGGTAGGGAACGGGTGCTAACGCCTTTCCCCAGGAGACTCGATCATGGCACGGAGGCCATGTCGCGCAGGATATGCGCAGCAGCTCAGGGCTGGAATTGAGGACCTCTGCCCGCCGCGCGCCCGGTGCCATGCTCGCATCGCGCAGTCGGATGAGCATGCGAATATTGCCGAGCGCCGTCGCCCCCAGCTCCGGTGGGGCGCGCGCCGACGGACGCCAGGCAGGATGGGGATGGCGTGGCGGCGCCTGGCGCGTTCCTTGATTCAAACCCCTCGATCGGCCATCACTCCTGACTGACGGTCGCATCAGGAGGACGAAGCGATGGGGTGGTGGAATGTTCTGTTTGGCGGCGGGAAGCCGAGGCGGCTTGAAGAACGACCGGATCGTCTGTGGATGACTGCCGACGCCAGGTTTGAAGGGTTACGCAGTGAAGCCATCGCCCGGTCGACAGGCGGAGCGGACGCAGTGCTGCTGGTCGCGCATTTCCCCGATGTGTTGGCCCGTCTGGACGAGATGGTGGGACAGCGGTCGTGGGCGGTCCCCTGCCGGGCAGTCCCGGCCAGCGACCTGTCGCGGGAACTGGCCTTCGCCGCGAGGCTGGACGAGTCCGCCGTCATCGATCTCCTCGTCGCGGAACGGCATCCGCTCCCCTCAGTGGACGAGGAACTCCTGGAGTTCGCCCGCGGGTTGCCCTGTCGCTGCCGGATGGCCCACGTCCTGTCTCTGGAAGACCCCGTCCTGAAAGCCTTTGCAGGAGACCGGACGCGGGACATCCTGAGACGACTGGGAATGAAAGAGGACGAAGCAATCGAAAGTGCGATGGTCACCCGGCAGATCCGGAAGGCCCAGCAGAAGATCGAGGGCCGGACCTTCGGCAGCCTTCGGGCCGGGTCGGCCGCGGAATGGCTCGCGAAGAACTGCCCCGAACTGGTCCGGGAATAAGGAGTTCCGCCGCGACAACGCTGCGCCTGGAGACACCGGTGCCGCCGCACTGCAGGTCTCTGCACCGCGCAACCCCGTCCGTCAGGGTGAGGAGTTTTGATTCATTGACATCACGCGGCGGATTGCCGCTCGGACACGTGGGGCCGTTCACGCAAAGAAACGTCAGAAATCATTCGCCTTTGGCCCGAAGGATCTCGCCAGAGTGGTCATACCTGTCACACGTGCCGCAACCTCAAACGCTCCTTCTGCTTCCAGCTGTGACACCGATGTCACAGGTCGGTCACAGTTGTCACAGGTCCTCCCGCTGCGGAAACGCCATCAGCGGCCGGCCATGTCGAGCAGCGAAAAACGGGCTGGTTTCCGAGGAAGCCAGCCCGTAGGGAGACCCAGAATGGAAGCCTGGAGATCGCGACTACGGCAGCCGCAGGAAGACGGCCTCGACAGCGCCGGACGTGTCGCGGCCGGAGTGGCTGTTGAGCACATACCAGGTTCGCAGGTTGCGCCAGGTCCCGCCGGGATTCGCCTTGTCGGCGGGATCGAGGACGAGGACTTCGGTGTCTTCGCGCGGCCCGCGGATGCCGATGATGACTGTGATGTGCTTCACGCCGTTGACCCATAAGGGGCCGAATGTCGTCAGCCAGCCGAGGATCGCTTCCGGCGTGGGAGACATGGGAGGGACCATCTCGAATCCCATGTCGTTCGCAAACGCCTTGATCTGGCCGTTCGAGATGCCACCGTCGTCGGTGTAGACCTTCGACCACTTCTCGGACTCGGACGGATCAGGATGCCGCGAATCGGTCATGTTGGTCCGGTTCCGCTTCCACTGGATCAGCATCTGACCGGAGGCGAACCAGCAGGAGTTCGTTTTGTCCTGCGCGATGTAGACGGGGCTGGGAACGGTGTAGGGACCAATCTGCGGTTTCGGGAGCGGCGGCGGAACCGGGAGAGGGCCGGGACCGGGTCCGACGGACGGAGCCGCCGCCAGGGCGGCGCGGGTTTTCGGGCCCACGATGCCGTCGGGAGTGAGGTGGGATTTCGTCTGGAATCCACGGACGGCGGCGCTCGTTTTCGGGCCGAAGATTCCGTCGACCGCCAGAAGCGGCGTCGGCCGGAACTTGGCATTGAGCTGCGTCTGCAGCTCCCGGACGTCAGTGCCCGTTGACCCCATGAGAAGGAGGTTGGCCATGGTCGTTTCTCGAAGAGGGGGGAAAAGACCCACAGTGACGACGCAGTGCTATTGTCCTTGTCGCTTCAGGAATGTTGCGTGGCTTCGGACGAAGACGCCTTGGCTTCTCCGAAGAAGCCAGGCGTCAGGAAGATCAGGGCGTGACATCCGGAGGCGCGGTTTTCTCCTTCGCCAGTTTCTCCTTTGCCTTCCGCTCCTTCTCCAGCGAGTCGTGGAGCGGGTTCTCGATCTTCACCGGCGGCTTGGTGATCTGCAGGTCAGTCTCCTCAATCGAGCGCGGGAAACGGTTGTTCGAGAAGTTGGTGTCGGCCGTTTCGTTGTAGGGATCGACTGTGACGGCCACGACCGGTTTCGGAGCGAGCACCAGGGTCGACAGTTCGCCGTTGGCCAGACGCCAGATCTCCGCCGGATAGCGGCGGATTTCCGAGGTCTGGTCGTTGAATTCGAGCTTCAGGATGACGGGCATCGGCAGCTGGCCGTGGTTCTTGAGCTTCACCTCGTAGATTACCTTGTCGTACTGCAGGGCCTTCTTCTCCGCCGGCGTCAGCCGTTCCATGAACTTCCGGAAGTCTTCAGCCTGCTTGTCAGTCGGAGCATGAGGGTCGAAACCGTCGTAGAAATCTTTCAGTTCGGGAATCCGGTCGATCCGTCGCGGCGCGCCGGCATCGCGTTCCCGGGTGATGCTCGGAGGAAGTTTCGACTCCTTCCGTTTTTCACGTTCGCCGTTCTTCGTCGGATCGCCGTCCTGGATTGTGCGGCGATGGACGGCCACGATCTCCACGTCGCTGGTCGACGTGGAAAAGAACCAGCCCCGCCAGAACCAGTCGAGATCCATGCCGGAGGCGTCTTCCATAGTGCGGAAGAAGTCGGCCGGCTCGGCCCGTTTGTAGGCCCAGCGCCGACAGTATTCCTTGAAGGCCGAATCGAAGAGCGTCCGGCCGAGAATCGTCTCCCGGAGCATCGTCAGCCCGACGGCCGTTTTGAAATAGGCGTTCTGAGGGATGTTCTGGATGTTGTCCGGCTGCGTCATGAGCGGCTGGTGCAGATCGCTCGTGAGGTAGTCGACCACGAACTTCGGCTGAGCCGTCGGAATCTTCGGGTCATCCTTCCAGGTTCGTTCGGCGAATCCCTGAACGAAGGTGTTGAAGCCCTCATCCAGCCACATCCAGTGTCGTTCGTCGCTGTTGACGATCATCGGAAACCAGTTGTGCCCCGTTTCGTGGATGATGACGCGGATGACGCCCCACTTCGTCTTGTCGGTGTACGTGCCGTCTTTCTCGGGACGCGGCGAATTGAAGCTGATCATCGGATACTCCATCCCGCCGCTCGGATGCGACCCGAGGACGGCCGTGGCGTGCGGCCAGGGATAAGGAATGCCGGTGACGGAGGAATAGATTTCGACGGCATGCGCGACTGCGTGAGTGGCGTACCTGTCCCAAAGCGGCATGCCTTCGCGCGGATAGAGCGACTGGCAGATGACGGTTCGGCCATCGAGCGGAACCCCCCAGGCGTCCCAGACGAAAGCCCGCGACGAGGTGAACGCAAAATCGCGGACGTTCTTCGCGGCGAACTTCCAGGTCTTCGTTTCCCTGGAGGGCTTCCGGCGCGACGTTTCGGCTTCATCTTTGGTCACGATCGTCACGGGGGCGCCGGACGTCAGCGACTGCTTGAGCCTCGCTTTCATGTCAGCCGAGAGAACGTCGCCGGGGTTCTGAAGCGCGCCGGTGGCGCCGACAATGTGGTCTGCAGGAACCGTGATGCTGGCTTCGAAGTCGCCGAATTCGAGCGTGAACTCCCCGTAGCGGATTGGCTGTTTGAGACGCCATCCGCCGTAATCGGTGTAGGCACAGAGACGCGGGTAGCAGTAGGCCATCCCGAAGATGGCCGTGCCGTCGTCGAGAACTTCGTGTCCCGAGCGGGTCGGGATGAGCTTGGTGTCGTTGATCAGGTATTCCCAGGCGAGGTCGAACTCGAACACGCCTCCAGCGGGCAGCGGCCTGGGGAGGTCGACTCGCAGCATCCCCTTATTGAGTGTGTGCGAGAGGTCGCCGCCGGTTGTGGCCTTGAGCGAGAGGATCTTCGTGGAACCATCGAATTCGCGGGCGGTCAGCATTCGCCGGAAGTCTTCGACGGTGACCTCGCCGTTGTCTTTCCATGTTTTGGCCAACGCTCCATCGGAGAACGGGGCGGCCTGGTTCGATTCCAGGGCCAGCCAGAGGTAAGTGAGTGTATGCGGGGAATGGTTCTCGTAGGTGACGTGCTCTTTTCCGCGAAGCATTTTCGCGTCTTCATCGATCGTGAGGTCGAGCTTGTAACTGACCTTCTGCTGCCAGTACGCCGGGCCGGGAGCGCCGGACGGCAGGCGCGATTCGGAGGGAGCGGAAAGCAGCGAATCGATCTGGGCGAACGGATCGGGCCCAGGCGAAACTGCGAACGGGCCGGAAGGAGCGTCGGCCGCCAGGGCCGTGGGGCCCGAAGTCATCAGGCCTCCCAGGGCGAGGAGGGCGGTTCCATGAACAATTCGGACAAGCAGGCTGCGCATCACGAGAACCTTCTCCGAATGTCGGCGCAGAACGCCGGCAGAGTGAGAGACCCAGAACGGCTGAAGGGACTGGGGCGCGACCTGTCCCGTGCTCCAGGGCGCGTGGAGCATGGGACGATTGAAGCCGTTCGCCCGACGAGAATCAACGTCGGAAGGGGACGCAGGACTCGATCTGCGCTCGCTGATACATTCTCTTCCAGAATTCGATGTTCCTCTCCGACGCCGGGATGCGCTCCGCCATGCTCAAGCACACGCTGATTCACCCCAAGATCAACGAAGTCCTCGGGCGGGCAGGGCATCATGCGAAGATCCTGATCGCCGACGGCAACTATCCGGCCTCGACGACGCTGGGCCCGAACGCGGAACTGGTCAGCCTGAATCTCACGCCTGGAATCGTGAACTGTGTCGACGTGCTGAAGGCAATCCTGTCGGCAATTCCGATTGAAGTCGTGAACACCATGGGCATCCCCGCAGACGACCCGTACTCGCTGCAGGGGGACCCGCCGATCTGGGCGCAGTATCGCGAGATCCTGGATGACTACAACGTGTCGGCCAAGCTCACTCCGATACCGAAGTGGGACTTCTACAATGCGGTCGCCAGCCGCGAGCATGTGTTGACGATCCAGACGGCCGAACAGGCGCTGTGGGCGAATATCCTGCTGTCCGTCGGAGTGCGGAAGGTGGGAGAGTAGCCCCCTGGAACGCGGATGCGATGTGGACTTTCTTGTGTCGTGAACGTGCCTGAATGAAATCCGAGAGGAATTGCCGTGCGAGCTTTCCTTCCGCTGCTGGTCGTGATGTCGCTGCTCGCGGGCGACGTCCGCGGGGCTGAACCGACGTCCAGAGTTTTCGTCTACAAGCATTCGGCCGAAGAGCCTCGTGAGATCGAGGTGTTCTTTCCGCCTGCGCATGAGCCGGCGAAGGCCAAAGTCCCCGGGATGGTGCTGTTTCACGGTGGAGCATGGACGGGCGGGACGCGCAGGCAGTTCCTCCGGGCGTGTGAATACTTCGCCAGTCGGGGGCTGGTGACGGCGACCGTCGACTACCGCAAGCTGACCAAAGCCGAGGCGAGAGCGGCGGCGACTGGAGAGAAAAAGCGGGTGTGTATCACCGATGCGAAGTCGGCCATCCGGTGGTTCAAGTCAAACGCGACAATGCTGGGGATTGATCCGGCTCGCGTGATCACCGGCGGGGGCTCGGCCGGCGGGCACATCAGCATTCTCGCGACGACGAACCCGGGACTGAATGATCCGGCAGATCCTCTGGACGTCAGCACGTCCGTCGTGGCCTACGTGCTGTTCAATCCGGCATTCACCGCGGAAGACCAGGCCGACCCGGAGATCGACGCACTGCAGCATGTCGGACGGAATCTCGCTCCGGCCATTGCGTTCTTCGGCACGAAAGACACCTGGAAGCCGGGCTGGGATGCCGCTGCACAGAAGCTCAAGGATGTCGGAAACAAGACTACGGAAGTACAGCTCGCCGAAGGAATGCCCCATGGCTTCTTCAATAAGGACCCGTGGCAGGCAGTGACCCTGATCGCGGCCGATCGTTTCCTCGTGCGTCAGGGTTTGCTGCAGGGGGAACCCACTTTGACAGCGCCTGAGACCGGGGAACGACTCGTCGTGACGGCGGACGCGGTGAAACAGGTCGGCCCGTGGAATCTCACGGCGTTGAAACAGACGCCGGAGATGCGCTGGGTCTCGCAGGACGGGCCGGTCCATTCCCTGCTCTATCGCGGCGAGCCGTTCCAGGGGCGCGACACGGAGGTCTTCGCGTTCTATGCCTCGCCTGCGACTCTGCGGACCGCGAAGGCCGGAGAGCGGTTCCCGGGAGTGGTCCTGATTCATGGCGGGGGCGGGACGGCGTTCGCCGAGTGGACCTGGTTGTGGGCAAAGCGGGGCTACGCCGCGATCGCGATGGATCTCTCAGGCAGCCGGCCGAACGCCCCGGCCTTCGAGGCGGATGGAACTCCAGTCAGGAACCAGACCGCCAGGTCCGACACACGGACGCGGCTTGAGAACGGCGGACCGTTTCACGGGCATCCTGAAAAGTTCGACAGCATCGGCGGCGACGTTTCGGATGACTGGCCGTATCACGCGGCGGCGAGCGTCATCCGGGCGCATTCGCTGTTGAGGTCGTTTCCCGAAGTGATTGCGGACCGAACTGCGGTGACCGGCATCAGTTGGGGCGGTTATACGACCTGCCTCGTCGCCTCGCTGGATGATCGCTTCAAGGCGGCGGTTCCAGTTTACGGCTGCGGGTTCCTTCATGAAGGGGAGTCGGTCCAGAAGCCGTCGATCGACAAACTCGGCGACCGTCGGAAGGAATGGGTCCAGGCGTACGATCCCTCGAGTCTGCTGCTTCGCTGCCGGATTCCCATTCTGTTCGTGAACGGTACGAACGACGTTCACTATCCGCTCGACAGCTACCAGAAGAGCTTCGACGTCGTACCTGGGCCGAAGCAGATGCGGATCGAGGTGAACATGCAGCATGGGCATCCCCCTGGATGGGCGCCGGAAGAGATTGGCCTGTTCGTCGATTCGTTCTGCCGAGATGAGAAAGCCCTTCCCGTGCCGGGCGAGATCCAGGTTGAAGGGGATGTCGTTCGCCAGAGCTACTCCAGCGACGTTCCCCTGAAATCGGCCGCCCTGCATTACACGACGGACGACGGACTGCGTTCGAGCCGGACCTGGAAGACCATTCCGGCTGAAATCGGGACCGGGGTGGTCACGGCGCCGAGGCCGCCCGCCGAAGCGAACACGTGGTTTCTGGAGCTGCGTGACGAGCGCGGAGCAATGGTCAGCTCGACCATCCAGTTTCGCCGCTGAACACCCGCAATTCGCCGATATGCTGGAAGCTCCCGCCGCAGTCTCTTCGTCCAGCAGGTTTCCGTCCCCGTGACCACCGAACGAGCCGCCACGTTCAGCCGCAAATCCCTGAAATGGTTGCAGGGGATCATCGGGGCATTCCTCAAGTCGCCGTCGGGAACGAAGGCGAAGTGCTGGGTTGGAAGCCTGCTGCTCTTGATGCTGTGCATGAACGCGATGAACGTCGTGAACAGCTACGTGCTGCGCGAGTTCATGTCCGCGATCCAGGATCGCGAGCGGGCGGCGTTCGTGAATTTCGCATGGCTGTACGCCGGCGTGTTTGCGGCTTCGACGGTGTTCTCTGTGCTGCTGCGTTTCTCTGAAGAGCGGCTGGGGCTGCTGTGGCGCGACTGGATGACGCGCAGCCTGGCCGGCGTCTATATGGACGGCAAGATCTATCTTCGACTTCGGTCCGACGAGTCGCTGACGAATCCCGACCAGAGGATCTCGGAAGACGTCAAGTCGCTGACCGTCACGACGCTTTCTCTCGTGATCATGCTGACCAACAGCACGATCACCGTGATTTCGTTTTCGGGGGTCCTCTGGGCGATCAGTCCCACGCTGTTCCTGGTGGCGCTGGCCTATGCCCTGCTCGGGTCCGGGCTGACGGTGCTGCTCGCCCGGCCGCTCGTCAATCTCAATTACCACCAGGCCGATTTCGAAGCCGACTTCCGAGCGGATCTCGTGAAAGTGCATCAGCTGGCCGACGGAATCGCGTTGGCCGGATTCGAGGGGCGCAGCCGTGACCGCCTGATGGAGCGCATTCGGAGGCTGGTCGAAAACTATCTTCGGATCATCGCGGTCAACCGCAACGTCGGCTTTTTCACGACCGGTTACAACTACCTGATCCAGCTCGTCCCGATCGTGATCGTCGCTCCGATGTTCATGAACGAGGGGGTCGAGTTCGGAGTCATCGGGCAGTCGGCGATGGCATTCTCGACGCTGGTCGCCGCGCTGTCTTTGATCGTGACGCAGTTCCAGTCGATTTCCGCCTACTTCGCCGTTCTCACCCGGCTGGGTGAGTTTGCCGACACCGTCAAGAGGTCTGCGGAGCATCAGGACGATGGATGCGTCGACTGCGCGAAATCGGCCGACCACTTTGTGTTCGACCACCTGACACTTCGATCGTCGCTCGAGAACGGACAGGTCCTGATCGAGAACCTGATCCTGACGATCGAGAAAGGGACGCGCGTGCTGATCAACGGCAACCACGCCGCCCAGCAAGCGCTCTTTCGAGCAGCGGCCGGCGTGCCGATCATCGGATCGGGACGCGTGATTCGTCCGCCTGTCGGCAAGGCGGCCTTTGTTCCAGAGAATCCGTTCCTGCCGCCAGGGACCCTGCGCGAGTCGTTCGTCGCTCCGGAACATGATGCGACAACGACTGACGAGCAGGTGTGGGAGGTCATTCGCGCCGTGGGGCTCAACGAGGCGATTTCACGCCACGATGGCGACGTCCGCCATGACTGGCACGACCTGCTGTCGCTCCGCGACGAGCAGCTGATGGCGATTGCCCGCGCCATTCTTCTGCGTCCGGACTTCGCCGTCCTCGGGCACCTGAACTCATCCCTCAAACAGTCGACGGAACGCAAGATCCTGAAGCTGATGCAGCAGCACGGCATCACATGCATTTCGTTCAGCGACCAGCTTCCCAGCGCAGAGTTTCACGACCTGTGCCTCGAACTGGGAGACGATGGTTCGTGGCAGATCGTCGACCCCAGGCCAGAGCGGAAGAGCGTCGAGCTCGCCGGCTGATCAGGCGAGTGTGATCAGAATTTTCTGCTCGCCAGGTTCCGTTCGGAGCGGCACGCGAACCTCGCTTCCAGAAACGGCCATCGCGACTCCGTCGCTGGTCGCTTCTGCGATCGAGCCTGCACGCCTGCGTGGATTCTCAATTCGGACAATGCACCGCAATGCTCGTTCGCCTGGAGTGCCCGTTGGATGAAGCAGAGCGACTTCGCAGGAGGGCCAGTCGTCGGGGAGGCAGGGGTTCACGACTAGGGTGTCGCCGTTCTCAACGCGGATGCCCAGGATCGATTCCAGTGCGACGCGGTACATCCATCCGGACGAGCCGGTGTACCAGGTCCAGCCGCACCGCCCGACATGCGGCGCCGCACCATAGACGTCGCCCGGGTAGACGAATGGTTCCCCTTTGTATCTCGTTGCCGCCTCCTCGTTCTCCGTATGCGAAATCGGTGTGAGCATCTCCCACAGCTTCAGGGCCTCGTTGTTCTCTCCCAGGAGGGCCTTCGCCATGATGGCCCAGCAGGCGCCATGGGTGTACTGGCCGCCGTTCTCCCGGATCCCCGCCACATACCCCTTGATGTAGCCGGGATCGTTCGGCGTGTTCACGAACGGCGGCGTCAACAGCCGGATGATCCCGTCGTGTTCCGCGATCAGGTGTTCCGAGAGCGCGTTCACTGCCGCTCGCGCTCGATCATGCGGGGCTGCTCCGGAAATGACGGCCCATGCCTGTGCGATCGCATCGATGCGGCACTCGTCGTTCTTGTTCGAGCCGAGGGGATCGCCGTTGTCGTAGTAGGCCCGGCGATACCATTCGCCGTCCCACCCCCCATCGTTCAGGGACGCACGAAGTGCTTCGTGATGCTGGGCATATCGTTCGACGCGGGAGGCGTCTTTCCGCTCACGGCAGAATGGCAGGAAATCGCCCAGGATCTTGAACAGGAAAAAGCCGAGCCAGACGCTTTCTCCGCGGCCTTCACGGCCGACGCGGTTCATTCCGTCATTCCAGTCGCCACAGCCCATCAGCGGCAGCCCGTGTGTGCCGGTCGTCAGCGACCGGTCGATCGTCCGGCAGCAGTGTTCATAGAGGGACGCTTCTTCGCCGGACTTTTCCGGCGTCATGTAGACCTCGTCCTCGCCATCATGCAACGGCGGGCCTTTTACGAAAGGAATCCTCTCGTCGAGCAGCCCGCGATCCCCGGTGACGCGGACGTACTCCGCAGTGACCAGTGGCAACCAGAGCAGGTCGTCAGAGAACTTCGTTCTCAGGCCGCGGCCGATGGGGGCCGGGTGCCACCAGTGCAGGACGTCCCCTTCGACGAATTGATGTCGCGCATGCAGGGCGATCTGCCGCCGTGCGAGATCCGGCTCGAGCGCGAGAAGATTCCCGGCGTCCTGCAGCTGATCGCGGAAGCCGAATGCTCCGCTCGATTGCGAGAAGCCTGAGCGGGCCCACAGCCGGCAGGCGAGCGTCTGATACGGCAGCCACCCATTCACCAGGATGTCGAGTTTCTTCGACGGAGTTTTCACCTGCACGCGGCCGAGGAGTTCGTTCCAGAAGCCCTGGATCTGATGCAGTGCCTTCGTCGCAGCGGAGGGCCTGCGGTAGCGGGCGATGATCGCCGTTGCAGCCTCCTCGCTCATTGCTTCACCGAGCAGGACGACACACTCGGCCGTCGCGCCCGGCGCAATGGTGAATGTCTGTTGCTGCGCGAAGCACGGATCGAGCCCCGCGCCGATCCGGCCATCAAATGCTTCGCCAGGCTGGAGTGCCGCCGGATTTCGTGGCGACCCGAAGCGGCCGAGGAACGACGCCCGGTCACACGTCTGCGACGGCTGGTCTGTCTCAGCGTCGGGCGTCTTCACCGCGGCAAATGCGATCCCATCCTGGAAATCGCCCGCTGCAAGGTTCCTCGCCCGCAGCGACCCATCCGGTGCGAGGTGAGTGACGACCAGAGACGGCCGCGACGGCGTCGAACCCAGGAC
Source organism: Caulifigura coniformis (assembly GCF_007745175.1). Taxonomy (GTDB): domain Bacteria; phylum Planctomycetota; class Planctomycetia; order Planctomycetales; family Planctomycetaceae; genus Caulifigura; species Caulifigura coniformis. Next base: position 2,756,423 of record NZ_CP036271.1, read on the forward strand.
AAGCTCCTGGTAAGCGGTCAGCGACAATTGCCGGGATTCCGGTCCCAGGTTGGTCAGCTTCAGAAGCGTGATCTTGACCGGCTCCTCCTGTGGAACGAAAAGCGTCGTTTCCATCCGAAGTGTGCCGGCCATCGCTTCGAAGACCGAATACCCGAAGCCGTGGCGGACGGTGAAATCGAGGTTGCTTTCGACAGGGCCGGGCATCGGGGAGAAGAGGACGCCAGTTTCCTCATCGCGTAAATAGAGGGCTTCGCCGTGCGGATCGCTGACGGGCTCGTTCGACCAGGGCGTGATGCGGTTCGCCTGGCTGTTGCGGGCCCAGGTGCATCCCGCTCCCGATTCGGTGACCAGGAAGCCGGCATGCTCATTCGCGACCACGTTGATCCACGGAAGCGGCGGCCATTTTCGGTCGCCGTTGTTGCCCGGAAGTCGAACGACATATTCCCGCCCATCTGTGGAGAAGCCCCCAAAACCGTTGAAGAACGCGAGTTCCGGCTCGGAGACTGCCTGGGCTCCGGATGCCCGCGTTCCAACGGGAGCAGGCGTTTGGGGAGACCAGTCACATTCGACCGCAGGGAGATTCCCTTCAACGACCAGAGATGCCGCGGTCCTCATCAGCGCTTGTTCCGCCTCATCGAGACTCGACGGCGGAGTCGTCACGGCGCGGTCATCGAGTCCGGGCGGTTGATTGCCGGGTGAACTGTCCAGAACGAGCAGGTTTGTGAAGAAGCCTTTGCGGGCGAAATAGTTCCGGGCGAGGTTGGCCTCCGCGGCCCCTTTCGATTTCCATCCGCCCGCGACAACGATCAGCATCCGGTCGCGTGGCAGACCCAGTCGCCCGAAGAGGGCGTTCGCATCGATCGCGGGAAGATCAGCGTTGCGTCCTTTCAGGTTTCGGTCGCCTGCATGCATTGCCGCTGCGAGCGCCTGGAATCGTTCGGCCTGCGACGGTGTCACGCCCAGCTCATTTCTCAACGCCTGTTCCGCCGCCGCGGCGGCGGCCAATGCGGCCTCGACCTGCTCCGGCTCGCGGTAGCGTCTGGATACGCCTTGAGCAGCTTCCCTTGTCTCGGCGATGCCGGTGACGAAGCTCATCGTCACTTCGGCCCCGGAGGCCAGTTCCACCACGGTTCGCAGCGCACAGCAGGGATCGAGAACGTTGCCGACCGTTCCCGACAGTGATCCCCGGAGCGCTGCAGGAGACGTCGCCGCGCGGCCCCGGCCCAGAAACCGCAGGCGATCGGTTTCCCATTCCATTGCGTTGGCGCCCGACAGCGTGTGAAAAAGCGTCGGCCAGTGTTCGCCGTTTGCTCTCGGACGACGGTCGACGATGAGTGTTGACGCGTCATGGATCATGTCCGTCTGCAGAAACAGCTTCGAGAATGCCGGATGTCCAATGTCGGCCCCCTGCCAGTTCAGCACCGCTTCGAGGTAGCTCGTGACTTCAATGGTCCTCTTTCGTCCCGATTTGTTCGCAAGCTTCAGGCGGCGGACTTCGAGGTCATCGGAGGGGGACACGGCGACTTCGAGGCGCGCCAAGATTCCGGAATGTTCATGTTCGATATGGAACTGCCCGGCGGACGCGGAGGCTCGATAGTGCGTGCAGGAGCTGGGAACCGGTTGCCGTCCGACCGACCAGAACTCTCCGGCTTCGATATCCCTCAAATAGAGGAACTGGCCATGGGCATCCTCGACAGGATCGCCAGGCCAGCGATTCACAACATGCCCATGCCTGCGCGACTGCCCGGTGCCAGCGGCCGTCATGAAGGCGAAGTAGCGTCCGTTGGAGAGAAGCTGTCCCGCCGTCGGCGCGTGATTCATGGCCGGATCTCCTGACAAAACATGAAATGACTACGGGACCTGCGGATGCGGAGCAGTCTGGATTGCAACGGCGTGTTCGAACGTGATTGTCACCGTGCCCGCTGGGCGGTCCAGGTGGACTTCGTCTGTCGTGAACCGGGAGAACCTGCGGCCGTCGACCTCCACGGATTCAATCGGGGCAGAGCAGGGAGGGCGGAGAACAATCCCTCCGGGTGGCATTCGCAGCTCTCCGCCAATCTCGATCTCAAGTTCGCTGCGCCGCCGCCTCATCCTGAGATTCAAACGGCCATACCACGTTCCCAGGCCCTGGGCGGCGAGGCCTCGCGAAGTGATCCACGTGGCCGGAATTCCGGCCGCGATGACCAGCGACGAATCGCTTTCTCGCTCGTACGCGAAGAGGGACGCGAACACGAGCATGTATTCGGCGCCGATCCACGTGTGCGGAACGTCTCCGAGATGGCCGGGGCTTCGCGGATCACGCCACGAAATCTCCGGCCACTGGTTCCACGCGCGGGGCCTGCGATCCGAAAGATAGAACTCCAGGAACTCCTGTGCTTCCTCTCTCCATCCCAGCCGCACAAGTGCGCCGACAATCCGGATCTCGTACGCCGTGTAGTTCTTCCAGGGAACGTCACCCCGATGGCGCTGGCGTGAGTCCGTCACAAACAGCTGGAACATTGCGCGCAGCTGTTCTTCAGGCAACCCGGCCGTGTCCGCGAAAAGATCGAGCGCGTTCGCCGTGGCTGTTGGATCGAAGTCGGCCCACTCGACCGAACCGGGGACGTAGTCCAGTTGACGGGATTGGATCACCTGGCGAATGGACGCCTGTGTCGCCCGGCTCAAGGCGTCGGCCGCCCCGGCGAAACGCTTCGCGTCGTCGGGATGGCCCAGTTCCGTCGCGGCCATCGCGGCATCCATCAGGCCGCGAATGCCCCAGAAGTCATCCCAGTAGGAATGCACCGGCTGGGCGAGATAACCCTCGTGGCTCGCGGATTCGGGGAGCAGGCCAAACGTCGCTGCATGATGCGGCGACGTGGATTTCGGCTGCTGCTGCGTGAGCGTCTCGAGATATGCGGCCGCTTTTCGCAACGCGGGCCACAGCGACTTGAGCGCCTTCTGGTCGTGCGAGAAACGAAACGCTTCCATGGCCGCGTAGATCAGCTGGCCGTGACTGTCGTGTTCGACGAGCGGGTCGGGGCCCTCCCGGTCGACGCAGCACGGGACAAAGCCGTCCTTCCGCTGGAACGGGGCATACCAGCGAACGAACTCGGCCAGCGGCGAGGCATTCCCCGCCCGGGCAAGTGCCGCCCCCATGATGGCTCCATCGCGGATCCACGACCGTGTGTACCGCCTGGGGCCCGGTTGCAGCGCCGGGCCATCGCGGTTGATCAGGATCTGGCCGGCTGCTGTACGGAAGGTGTCGGCCGCCGCGGTCGGAACGCCGGCCGGCAGCTGGAACGTGACCTGGTCAGTCGCCTCACCCAGCGTCCGGACGGCCTCCTCGAACTGCGCGTCGCAGTCCAGGGCGGCAAGTCGGTCCACGGTCGCTGACCCCTTTCTGGAAGCGGGGCCAAAGGGAACCGCCAGGCAGACGGTCTGGGTTTGTCCGGGCGACAGCGCGAGCGCAAAGCCTAGTGCGGCCGACGCCAGACCATGCGGGTCGCGGACGTGGTCCTGTCCGGGAAGACGCTCTGACGCCAGGGCGTCCGTCAGCAGCCCTTCATCGAACGTCAGCGCGCCGAAAGTCGCCGGCTTCGTCAAAGGCACGATCCGTTTGTCGTCGTTCACCACGACGGCGTCCTGATTCCAGGCAATCTCCCGGATCTCGCTCACTCCTCCAATCGTTTTCCATTTCTGCCAGGGAGGCGATACCTGGTGCGGCCTGATCGCCGCGAACAGCATGATCCGCTGTGGCTGCTCGACGAGATTCTTCACGCGGTACCTGATGAACAAGGTTGCCTGATCACCAGCGCCCGTCGCAAACAACGTGGTTTCCAGGCCGACAGTTTTACCTTTCCATTCGGCAGTCGGGATCGCCAGTCCGCCCGGTTCGAGTCGCACTCGACGTTTCACATCGGCCCAGGTGACCAGGCGACCAGCGACCTTGAGGAACGGCTCGATCGAGAACGTGCCGCGGTCCGGCTCCACGAGGCCTTCTTCGTTGAGCAGGGCAGACGACTCGCCATTCGGCGATCCGGCACAGGTCCAGTAGCTCTGCTGCCGGACCAGGTATCGGGGGAAGCTTCCCTTCGCGCTGCGCTTGGCCATCGAGAAGTAGAGGTCATCACGAGACTTCGCGAAGTCGAACGACTGGAACTCGATATGTCGGACGTCGACAGTCCCTGCGAACGACAGGCGAAGGAACCGCGAGTCGCCTCCGGGGAGCGGAACAAAACTGCGTCGCCCCGCGGATTTCGACACCCGGTACAGGGCCTTCCACGTTCGCCCATTGTCGGAGGCTTCAACGACAAACCGCCGATTCGCGGGCCGGGGGCCCCAGTCGATGATCAGCCCGCCATACTCCCGGGGTTCGGTGAACTCGAACTGCAGCCATGGCTCCCCGTCATCGGCCGAGGGCCTCCATCCATGCTCCAGGTCGTTCGTCCACACGTGCGACGGCAGACCGCCGCGTGTGTGCGTTGAGGCGGTGATGACCGGGACGTCGCGACTCGATCGATCGACGAGCTTCAGGTCTTCGATCCAGAACGTTCCCTTTCCTCCCGGCCCGGCGGCGATGACCAGTTCGATCGCTCCGGCCTTCTTGAGACGTCCGCCGCCCGCGGGCCCCCAGGCGAATTCGATGTCGCTCTCGCGCAGCGTGAGTTGGTCGCCCCCGGGCGTCAGTGCGAACGACTCATCACGCCAGCGCCACGCGTTCTCGTTCGAGCGGTCCGCAAGTTTGAACTCCAGGGCGTTGCGCGGCCCGTCGCCACGAATCCGGAAGGCGAATGAAAAGGGATCGGGCAATCTGTCGCCGAACGGCCTGCGAATTCCGACGAAGCCTTTCTCGCCGCGAAAATCGTAGTCCACCCTGAGCGCGGCGCCGTCGGCCTCCACGCGGCAGCACGCCCCGCCCGAGGCAAACGACGTCCATCCCGCGGCGTCATTCAGGTCGAGGTTGTGGTAGGCTGCCATGCAGACAAAGTCCCAGGGATGTCAGTTCGCAGGACTGACCGCGACGTCGGCCATCAACTCCGCAACCGATTTCGCGAGCTGATTGCCGACAGTTCGGTAGCCATCGGTCGTGGAATGCGGGGTGTTCCACGACGTCTCCAGGCAGACCGAGACGGTTTCTGGATTTCCGTTGGCGTTGACCCATTGCCCGCTGATCTGTTTCCACAGTGGATGGTAGGTGGGGCCGGTGACTCGCGGGGCTTCGAGGAGTGCGAGCGGATCGTTGATATTCCTGGCCGCGATCTGGATGAATCGTTCGCGGCGCTCCCGCCCTGCCAGGGACAAAAGCTCCGGCGGGCCTACAAAGAAGAAAGGACGTTTGTCTCCCGGGGCCGGGTTGTGCAGGTCGATGAACAGGCTCAGACGTCCTTCGCCTGCCAGTTTCTGCAGCCGCGCCTGGGCGGCCGCGACCTCGGGATAAACCGGGGCTGAGTCCCAGTCGCGATTGTGATCGCGGGGATTCGCTTCTTTCCCGCCGTTTCCAGTCGCGACGTTATCGACGTCCATGATCGGCACGATGAAGATCTCCGCTTCTGAGCGCAGGACTCTCGCGGCGTCGGCATCGCTCACGAGCCATTCCGTGACGCCCCTGCCGACCCAGCTTGCCCCCGATTCCCACGCATGCTGACGCGCCTGGATCCAGACGCATGGCGAGTTCGGATTTTTAGTGGCCATGATGTGAAGACCGCGGACGGGCCGCCCCTGCCGGGTGGTGGCGAGTTCGAAACCACTTGCCGCGGGAAGGCGCGCGTGAGCATCCGCAATGAGCCGCTCCGTATCTTTCGGCGTGAACGGCGGACCCCAGGCGACGTGGATCGGTTGTCCGGTTCCCGAGATCTCGTAGCGCATGGCGCCATCCTGGAGAGTGCCGGGCTTCGTTTGCCGCCACGCGACGCCGTCGCTGGATATCGCCGCCTGTGCGGGCATGGCCCAACTGGAGGCGAGCGGCTTGCCGGTTTCCTTTCCGTTGTTGCGCGCCGAAAGCGGACTCCCTTTCAGATCCAGCGTGATGGTCTCACCTTCACGCGATCCATCGATCCGGAAAGACCACCAGCAGGGCCATCCGCGTTCCGGATCGCCGCCCGGCGTGAATCGAATGACTCGCTGTGCCTGATCGATCGAGAGGACCTGGACTGATCCCCCTTCGAAGTCGCTCGCGACCCGAAGTTTCTCCGCCGGCGTCTCGCTGGCGATCGATCGTGACGCATATGCAACGAGGGCCAGCAGGCCGACGGTCGCGAAGACTTGTCGGGACATCAGGGGGCGCTCACTGGGGCGGCCGATCATGGAACGCGTGCCTCCCGGGAGAGGCCGCGATGTCCCGACGATACATTCGTCATCGTCCGGATGGCAGCGATGGCGAGGTCACAGGTCAGGACGGTTCGGCGCGGTCCGCTTCTTTGGGCGGGTTGGTGAGCGGCAGGCTCAGCCGACAGACCGGAGGTTTCCCCGGAAACTGCTTCCGCATGAGCGGCAGGGAGACGTTATAAACCGCACGTCCGGCCTGCGTTTTTCCTTCAAAAGTGCCCCGGTGCGCATGGCCGTGAAACGTCGCGGCGACGGAGTAGCGATTCAGCGGCTCTTCCAGCCGGCTGCTTCCCAGGAACGGAAAGATCTCGACCGGCTCCCCCTCGACCGTGGTCTGGACCGGAGCGTAATGCAGGACGGCAACGATCTGCGGGGTGCGCAAGCGAGCCAGCGCCTTCTCCAGCTTCAGGGCTTCGTCGATCGCTTCCTGAACGAACACCTTCACCGCCCGTTCGCCCCACGATTGCAGCGTTCCACGTCCAAAGCCTCCGGCGAACCCCTTGGCCCCGGCGAATCCAACTCCGCCAATCTCGCAGGCTTCGCCATCCAGAACGCTGGCCCGCGCGCTCGTCAGGATCTGCCGGACCTCCTCCTCGTGCCCCGATTCGTAGTCGTGATTGCCCAGCACGGCGACGACAGGGATATGAACGGCTGCGAGATCTTTCGCCAGCTGGTGCGCTTCCTCCGGCAGCCCATGATCGGTCAGGTCACCGCAGAGGACGAGGACATCCGCCCCGGCGGACAGTTCCGCCAGTGAAGGCACCGGTTGGCCGCTCCCGTAATGCAGGTCTCCGACAGCAGCGATTTCAAAGGTGTTCTTTCCATCCATCGATGAGCCTTCCTGGATCCTTTTCCGGGGTCATGCAGAGGGGGAAGGGGTGGCCGCTCCAGACACAGCGCGGCCGAAACCCGTTCAGAGGTGGTCAGCGATCTGGACTGCAATCTGGCAAAACCGCTGACCGTCTCTGGGGTTCATGCGATCTCCAGATGGGCCGCAAACCGGATGCCGTGGCGGCACATCGTTTGCGATCAGGTGGGATGCTCTCACAAAACGAAATGGCTGATGATCATGCACACCTCTCCCGAGCACTCGCATTATGACGTGTCCGAGTGCATGGACTTCTATCGCGGCGTCCTGACGATTCTGTCCGACCAGAAAGTTCCCTTTCTCGTGGGCGGCGGGTACGCGCTGTTCGTCCTGACGGGAATCTCCCGGATGACGAAGGACCTCGACCTGTTTATTCGCAGGGAAGACATCCCGCGAACTCTCAAGTCGCTCGCCGAGGCCGGTTTCGAGACCGAACTGGCCTACTCCCACTGGCTCGCCAAGGCCCGAAAGGGAGACGACTTTGTCGACCTGATCTTCAGTTCCGGGAACGGGCACTGCCCCGTCGACGAGGGCTGGTTCCAGAATGCCGTCAGTGCAACGATCGGTGGCCTGCCCATCAAGCTGGCGCCGGCCGAAGAGATGATCTGGCAGAAGTCGTTCATCATGGAACGCGAGCGTTACGACGGGGCCGATATTGCACACCTGTTCCATGTCCGGGCCAGGACTCTCGACTGGAACCGCCTGCTGCGGCGTTTCGGGAGCGATTGGCGCGTCCTGCTGTCGCACCTGATCCTGTTCGGCTTCATTTACCCCGGCGAACAACGACTCGTTCCGGTTGGAGTCATGCAGGAATTGATCGACCGGCTTAAAAGGGAAGTCGATTCCCCACCCCCCGCTGATCTCGAATGTGGCGGCACGCTGTTGTCGCGAGAACAGTATGCCGTCGATGTGAATGACTGGAACTACCTCGATAAGCGGCTTGTTCCGCGGGGCGAGATGACGCCGCTGCAAGTCGCCGAATGGACCCCGCCAAAGGGCAGTGCTTGAGTCGGTGGACCCTGGTTCCGGAAGGGAGAGCGTCTTCCCTGTCGCTGCCGGCGAGGAAGACGCGACTTCACAGGACCGCGCGTTCTGGCGGCCATGATCGGCGACGAGGGATCGGCGCATCGACTGGACGGGGAAAAGCCCCTTCGAAGTGACGCGATCAGTGGCGCAGCTTGTCGAAAACGACCGCTCCCAGGATTACGAGCCCAAGCACGACCTTCTGCGTATAGCTTTGCACGTTCATCAGGTTCATTCCGTTCTGGATGACCGCGATCGTGAAGGCCCCCACCAGCGTGCCGAACATCCGGCCTTCGCCGCCGCTGAGGCTGGCGCCTCCAACCACGACCGCGGCGATCACGTACAACTCGTACATGGCGCCATAGGTCGGAGCGCCGCTCTTGAGCTGTGAGGCCATGATCACGCCTCCCAGCCCGGCGAGCAGTCCGCTGATGACGTAGGCGACGAGCAGCACGCGTTCGACGCGCACGCCGGACAGCCAGGCCGCAGTCCGATTTCCGCCGACGCAGTAGAAATGCCGCCCGAGCACGGTTCGCGACATCAGGACCTGGGCTGCGAGATAGAGCGCCAGCATCAGCACTACCGCGTTGGGCAGCCCCAGGATTTCCGTCCCGCGTCCCAGTCGCACGAACGACTCCGGAACCTGGTAGATGGATTCCCCGGCCGAAAGCGTAAACGCCAGCCCGCTCGCAACGAGCATCATCGCCAGGGTGACGATGAACGGCGGAATCCGGAACCGGGTGATCATCAAGCCCGAGAACGCGCCGATGACCCCGGCCACAGCGATGCCCGCGAAGCAGGCCCCCACCATCGCCCCAGCCGCGGCGTTCACTCCGCCGCCGACATCGCGAACCAGACGCGTGGAAACAACGGCCGAGAGCGCCAGCAGGCTGCCGACGGAAAGATCGATCCCGCCCGTGATGATGACGATCGTCATCCCGATCGCCAGGATGGCGATGACGGCAATCTGGTTGGCGATGTTGAGCAGGTTGCTCGAGCTGAGAAAGGTGGGCCAGCGCTGGCCGTGCGGTGAGACGACCCGCGGCGCGCCGAGCGCAGGGAACTCGGCGGCCACGTCTTGAAACAGCAGCCAGTTCGCCGTCGCCCCCGTACAGGCGATCGCGTCCAGCTTTTCACCGAGCGCTGCCAGACGCTCGAGTTCGCGCCGCGCGTCCTTCGGTTCCCCCTGCGCAACCCCGAGCACCCTCGCTCCTGATGCCTGGAGTCTGGCCTCGAGGAGTTGCACGAACTCCTTCTCGAGGGGTTGGTCTCCACCGGCGATCAGAACGGACGGCGACTTTCCGATGTCCTGGATCGTCGAGCTGACCTGCGCCGCGGCCTTCTCTTTCGTGGGAGGCCGTTCACTGAGTGTGACCGCGCTGAAGAACAGGCAAAGGATCAGCAACACGCCGACCATTCCGTAGTCGGAGAAGTAACGTCCCGGGGAGCGCGTCATGGGGGCACTGGCGGCAGGCGGACTCGGGAGGCTCGGTCCGGAGAGACCACTCAAGAATCGATTTGGCCGCTCACTTCAACTCAGGATCGCTGAGGGCATCCGCCTGCCGATACAGGCTGGTTGGAATGAGGGTCTGCGGCGGGACGTCTTTTCCCTGCGAATGATCGACGATGGCCTTCACGACCTCGACCCCCATCCTGGCTGGAAACTGGATCGGATCGGCGTAGATCTTCCCCTCCCTGATCGCCTGTTTTCCTTCGGGTTGTCCGTCGAAACCTACGATGACGACCTGATCGGCCTTGGCGGCCCGTTCGAGAGCGGCCCTGGCGCCCAGGGCGGCAGGATCATTGATCGCGAAGATTCCCCGCAGATCGGGATGCGCCTGGACCGCGTCTTCCGCGGCCTTGTAGCCGGTGTCCTTCGCGCCGCCACTTTCCAGTTCGCTGACGATCTCGACTTTCGCGGCGGCGGAGGCATTGTGTTCGTCGACCACCTCGCGGAACCCCTTCACCCGTAGCCGGCACGATTCGGCCTGCGGCATGTGCAGCACGACGATCTTTCCGCCCCCCGCGCCGAGAGCTTCAATCATCGCCCGCGCCGCTTCTTTACCTCCGCCGTAGTTGTCCGTCGCCACCTGCGTCACGATCTTAACGCCCGGTTCATTGCACGGAATGTCGACGGTGAAGACCGGAATGCCTGCCGCGTTGGCTTCCTGGATCACCGGGATGATCGACTTCGAATCGCAGGGGCTCAGCACGATCGCGCTGACCTTCTTGACGATGAAGTCCTTGACCTGGTTCCCCTGCTTTGCGACGTCCTTGTCGGCACTGACCACGATGGCTTCGTAGCCGTGCTGCTTCCCTTCGGCCGCGATGTTGTCGCCGATCACCTTGAAGAACGGATTCTCAAGCGTCAGTAGAGACACTCCGATCGTTCGTGTCGCAGGTGGGACGGACGTTCCCGCCTCGGGAGACGCGGGCTTGTTACAGCCCTGGAACAGCACGGCGAGACAGGCGATCGCGAGCAGGGACCGTCGAGTCATGGAGATCAGCGCCTTGTATCGGGAGCGAATCCGCCGGGCGGATGTCCGGCGACTACGCGAGGATATCCGTTGCGACGCGTCCTCCCACGTCCGTAAGCCGAAAATCCCGCCCGGCGTAGCGATAAGTCAATCGTTCGTGATCCAGCCCCATCAGGTGCAGGATCGTCGCATGCAGGTCGTTGACGTGCATCTTGTTCTCGACGGCGTAGTAGCCGTAGTCGTCGGTCGCCCCGTAAGCGAAGCCCCCTTTGACGCCGGCGCCGGCCATCCACATCGTGAATCCGTGCGGATTGTGGTCGCGCCCATCCGTCCCCTGGGCCGTCGGCGTGCGACCGAATTCCCCGCCCCAGAGGACGAGCGTGTCTTCCAGCAGACCGCGCCCCTTGAGGTCGGCGAGGAAGCCGGCGATCGGCTTGTCGACCTCCGCGGCGTTCTTCGTGTGACCGCGGTAAAGATCGCCGTGCTGGTCCCACTGCACCTCACTGTCGCTGTGGGTCACCTGTACGAAGCGGACGCCGCGCTCGAGGAACCGCCGCGCCATCAGGCACTGGCGGCCGAAGTTCTCCGTGACCGGGTCGTCGACGCCGTACAGCTGGTGAGTGGCGGCCGACTCGCGGGTGAGGTCCTGGACCTCGGGCATCACCGACTGCATCCGGAACGCCAGCTCGAACGATTGCAGGCGGCCTTCGAGAGTCTGGTCTCCGTCCATCGATTCCAGGTCGCGGCGATTCATCGCCGCGAGCAGATCGAGTTGCCGGCGCTGAAGCTGCGGATCGACCCTCGGATTGACGATGTTCTTCACCTGCACGGTGGCCGCCTTCTGGCTGGCCGTGCCAATCGGCGTTCCCTGGCAGTAAGCCGGGAGAAACGCGGCGCCCCAATTGTTCATTCCGCCGTGTGCCAGCGTTGGACAGATCGTGACGAACGCGGGCAGGTTCTGGTTCTCGGTTCCCAGACCGTACGAGACCCAGGCCCCCATGCTCGGCCGGACGAACTGATCGCTTCCGGTGTGCAGCTTGAGCAGCGCGCCGCCGTGGGCCGGGTTCGTTCCGTGGACCGATCTCAGGATGCACAGGTCATCGATATGCCGGGCGACTCTGGGAAACAGGTCGCTCACCGGCAATCCGCTTTCGCCATACTGGCGGAATTTCCAGGGGGACTTCAGCAGGTTTCCCTGCTTGGCGAAGGTGACGGCCGGAAGCTCGAATGGCGGGGCCTTCATGTGGTCGCGGTCGAGCAGCGGCTTGGGGTCGAACGTGTCGACGTGCGAAGGCCCTCCCTTCATGAACAGGAACACGACCCTCTTGGCCCGCGCGGGGAAATGTGGCAGCGGCGCGCGGCCACCTGCGTCCGAGGATGATCCTTCCGCCGTCCCATTGAGCAGGGCGCCGAACGCAAGGTGGCCGAAGCCGATGGCGGAGGCTTTCAGGGCATGGCGGCGCGAGAGGAGTGGGTTCGGCGGGTTCACGGCTATCTCACGTACAGGAACTCGTTCGACGCAAACAGACTCTGGCACAGAAGCGACCATGCCCGTTCCACTGCCGACGATTCGACCTTGTCGGATCGCGTCAGGGATGTCGAAGTGGCGTCCGCCAGAAACGCCAGGCCGCGGGCCACTTCGTCGGCCTCCGGCAGTCGTCCCAGGGTTCGGCGATACGCGATCAGCAGCCGGGCCTCATCCGTCGCCGCCTCGTCGATCAGCTGACGTGCGAGGAGGTCGGACGAATCGAGGACCAGCTCCGAGTTCATCAGGAACAGGGCCTGCGGCGCCACAGTCGTAGAGGTGCGGCTTCCCGTCGGCATCGTCGGATCGGGAAAATCAAACTGCTCGAACAGGGTGTAGACGTTGTTGCGGATCACCGGCAGGTAGGCCGCACGTCGGAGGCTCTCATACTTCGTGTGATCGATCGAAGTGTGGTCAAACACGAACTGCCGGTTGCGGAGCGGAACCATCTTGCCCCCCAGCCCGTTGTCCAACCGGCCCGCGATGGCCAGCACTGAGTCACGGATCTGCTCCGCGTCCAGCCGCTGCATCGGAAACTTCCACAGCCAGCGGTTCTCGGGATCGGCGTTGATGGCGACATCCGCCTGTGGATGCACGGCCGACATCTGGTAAGCGCTCGACTTGAGGATCAACCGGTGCAGCTCCCGCATCGACCAGCCGGAGTTCACAAACTCACTCGCCAGCCAGTCGAGCAGCTCCGGGTGCGAAGGCCGGTCCCCCAGCACGCCGAAATTCTCGGTCGAGGCCACCAGTCCGCTGCCAAAGTGCCAGCGCCAGATCCGGTTGACGGCGACGCGGGAGGTCAGCGGATGACGGGCATCGGCCATCCAGCGTGCGAGCTCGAGACGCCCGCTGTGCTCCTTGGGAAACTCCGGCGTGGTCAGCGACACCCTCAATACTTCCGGAACACCGCGTTCAATCGGCGTTCCCAGATTGCGATGGCTTCCGCGGATATGGATCGGCAGGGTGGCGGTGACGGTTCCATCGGCGACGCTCATTGCCGATGCGAGATCGGGGGCGCCGCTCTCAAGCACGCGAGACTCTTCCGCCAGCCGGTAGTACTCGGCCAGCGTTTCGGCATCAAAGGCGAACTCCGGCTGAGGGGGAACGGCGAGGAACCCGGCTGCATCGTGAAGCGCCGATCGGGCGGCCTCCAGCATCGGATCAGTCAGCGTCGTCGCTTTCGGGTCCGCCTGCTTTGTTTCGGCGAAAGCTTTCTCGGCATCAGCGAAGAGCGCTGCGTAGTGAGTCGCAATTCCCGAGGCATCGCCTGCCGCCGTCAGCTCGCGCCAGCGATCGAACAGAGGGTCGTCTTCGTGATAGGAAAGGTGCAGACGGCAATGATGCAGGATCCGCGGATGCAGGCCCCGCTCGTGCGCGATCGGTTCGACTTCCGCCAGCGACATCCCGGGTCGCAGGCCAGAGGCCGCCGCCAGGTAGTCGGCCGCCTTCGAGCGGGCCGTCTCGCGGACTTTGGCGATCGAGCTCGACTTGAAGGACAAAGCGGCCTTCTGCTTCTCGGCGATGGCCGAGTCGACGCCCTTCATCGCTTCCCGCTCGGCGTCCGTCGCCAGGGAGAATTCGTTCCAGTGCTTGATGGCGCCGGTGTTCGAATCGCCGAAGGTCTTCGTGCTCTTGAAGATTCCAGCGAGCGCGTAGTAGTCCGATTGCAGGATGGGGTCGAACTTGTGGTCGTGGCAGCGGGCGCATCCGAGGGTCAGCCCCAGGAATGCCTTGCCGATGGTGTCGAGCTGCTCGTCGATCGTGTCCATGACGAGCTTTTCACGATCGGGCTCCGCAAGCACTTTCGCGCCGAGAACCAGGAATCCCGTCGCCGTTCGCGTTTCCGCGTCAGCGTCTGGCAGGAGGTCGCCGGCCACCTGCTCGATCAGGAAACGGTCGAATGGTTTTCCGCGATTGAATGCATCAATGACATAGTCGCGATAACGCCAGGCGTTGCCGAAAGCGAGGTTCTCATCGAGGCCGTTTGAATCCGCATAGCGGGCGACATCGAGCCAGTGGCGACCCCAGCGCACCCCGTATTGGGGGGACGCCAGCAGACGCTCGATCACACGCTGGAACGCATCGGGAGACTGATCCTCAAGAAACGCATCGACCTCCTCGACGGTCGGCGGAAGGCCCGTCAGGTCGAGTGTCGCCCGGCGGAGGAGCGTCCGCCGATCGGCGGGCGGGGCAGGTGACAATCCATGTTTCTCGAGCTGGCTGAGAACGAACGCGTCAATCGGCGTCTGGACCCATTGAGCGTTCCTCACGGTCGGAGGCTCGGGACGCGCCACGGGTTTCATCGACCAGAACTCGCGACCAGCGTCGATGCTCATTCCAGTGAGCCGTGTCGGAGTCGTCGCGACCACTTCGGACCGCGGATCGGGAGCCCCCATTGCGACCCATTTCTCGAGCGCCTGGATCTCGGCCGCGGCCATGACGCCTTTCGGCGGCATTTGCAGATCCGGATTCTTGTAGCGAATCGCCTGGATCAGCCGGCTCTCCTCCGGCTTCCCGGGAATGAGGGAGGTCCCTGAGTCTCCCCCCTTGAGCAACGCGCTGCGCGATGAGATCGACAGCCCCCCCTCGGCGTTGCCGTCGTCGTGGCATTCCGCACAGTGCTTGACCAGGAGTGGACGCACTGAGCGTTCGAAATACTCAATGCCAGCCTTGTCGGGAGCATCTGCGGCGCCGGCGAAGCCGCCATTCGCGAGCAGGAGCAGGAACAGGGAGTGAATCCGGATGCTCATGAAAATCAGTCTGGCTGATGCTAATTTCCTGACGCAAGGGTCGTTCCACATTCCAGTGTCAGTCTTCGTAGGCCTCAATGATCGTCTCCGACAGGCAACGCACGGTCGAAGACATTCTCTGTCGACTGATCGAGATCCCCAGTGTCAATCCGATGGGACGCGAAGTCGACCACGACATCGCGTTCGAGTATCGATTGACCGACTGGCTCGAACGATTCTTCCGGTCGCTCGGGGTTCCCTGCGAACGCTGGGACGTTGCTCCCGGTCGCCCCAACCTGGTCGCGCGATATGACGCTCCCCACGCTTCGAGCACGATCCTGCTCGATGTCCATCAGGACACCGTCCCCGTCGACGGGATGACCGTGCCCCCCTTCGAACCGATCGTCCAGAATGGAAGGATCACCGGACGCGGCTCGGCCGACGTCAAGGGGGGGATGGCGGCCATGCTCTTCGCGTTTCGCCGGCTGGTCGAGGAGCGGCCTGCCGGTTCGGCCAATGTCGTCCTCAGCTGCACCTGCGATGAGGAAGCCACGACGCTGGGAATCCGCGACCTCGTTGATGCCTGGACGTCGGGCCGTTCGAAGCTGCTGCCGTCCGCCCCCGATTTCGCGATCATCGCGGAGCCGACGTTGCTCGACGTCGTCGTCGCGCATCGCGGAGTTCTGAGATTCCGCATTCGGACGACCGGCGTAGCCTGCCACAGCTCCGATCCGACACAAGGCGTGAATGCGATCTATCGCATGGCCAGAGTTGTGGCGCGCCTGGAACAGTATGCGGCCGCCTTGCCGTCCAGTGCGGAGCCTCATCCCCTGTGCGGCGCTGCAACGCTCAGCGTCGGACGCATCGACGGGGGAATGAGCGTCAACATTGTTCCCGACTCGTGCACGATCGAGATCGATCGCCGGTTGCGGCCGGGTGAATCCTTCGACCGGGCGTATGCCGACATTCAGGAGGTTGTGACTCGCGACCTGGACTTTCCCGTCGAGTTCGAACCTCCATGGATCGAATGCCCGCCTCTTTCGGATGCATTCAACGGATCGCTCACCCGAACCCTGCTCGACCATATCGAAGCGGTGGCCGGCACTCGCGAGGCGATCGGCGTCCCCTTCGGCACACATGCGGCCTACACCTCCGGGGCAGGAATTCCTTCCGTTGTCTTCGGACCCGGCTCGATTGCGCAGGCCCACACCAGGGATGAGTTCATCGAGATTGATCAGCTGCAAATGGCAGCGGAGATCCTTTTTCGCGTCTGTGCGGGGCCGCCGGCGCGCCGCCCGGAGTAGCTCGGGGAACGCTCGAGGAGAACGCCATTCGGGGGTGTGGGGCTCGCGAAGGCCGGCCATTGTCAGGCCTCCTTCGCCGTCTCCGCCGCCACGGTTTCCGGTCGGCGCAGGATGTCTTTCACGATGTGGCAGTCGCGCTTTGCCGTGATGATCTGCTCCTGCCCGTTGTGCTGGTAGGTCAGCTTCCTGTGATCCAGCCCGAACAGGTGCAGAACGGTTGCCTGGTAGTCGTTGGGGGTGACGATGTTCGTCACGGCCTTGTGCCCGACTTCGTCGGTTTCTCCGTACGCCATGCCCCCCTTGATTCCGCCGCCCGCCATCCAGATGGAAAAACCCTGGCCGTTGTGGTCGCGGCCGCACTGGTCGCCAGTTCCTTCCGTCACGGGCAGTCGACCGATCTCGCCCCCCCAGTGCACCAGCGTGGTGTCGAGGAGGCCGCGCTGCTTGAGGTCTTTCACGAGAGCTGCGGACGGTTGATCAGTTTTTCGTGCGATCCCCGGCAACCCCGCGCGGATGTTGGTGTGGTTGTCCCACGGTTGGCCGCCCAGGAACAGCTGCACGAACCGGACTCCTCTCTCCACCAGCCGACGCGCAATCAGGCATCGCGTTCCGTATTCGCGGGTCGCATCGTGATCGATGCCGTACATCTCCTGCGTGGCCTTGGTTTCCTGGGAGATGTCGAGTGCTTCCACGGCCGCCGTCTGCATGCGGGCTGCCAGTTCGTAGCTCGCGATCCGCGCCTCGAGGTCGGCCTCGGCCGGGTGCTGCTCGAGGTGCCTGCGGTTGAGCTCGCTCAGCAGTTCCAGGTTCTTGCCCTGCAGCGTCCCTTTCAGGTGGGGCGGAGGATTCAGGTTCAGGATGCGCGGTTCCGTCGGACGCAGCACCGTCCCCTGGAACAGCGGCGGCATGAATCCTGGCGACCAGTTGTTCACTGCGTCGACTGGATGGCCGCCTGGGTCAGTCATCACCATATAAGCCGGAAGGTTCTGCGATTCCGAACCAAGACCGTACACCAGCCACGATCCCAGCGTGGGCCGGCCGAGGACCGCCGGGATCCCGCCATGGAAGTAGCGGATCGACACTTCATGGCCGTTGTGCCCGGTGTGCATCGACCTGATCAGGCACATGTCGTCGACGATCTGCGACGTATGCGGGAGCAGTTCGGAAAGCTCGGTGCCACATTCGCCGCGGGGCTCGAACTTCCACGGGCTTCCCAGCAGCGCCTTGCTGGCGCGGTTCACGAAGCTGTAGGTGATGTCTCCCGAGTAATCCTTTCCATCGAGCCGGCTCAATTCCGGCTTCGGATCGGTCAGGTCCATGTGCGATGGGCCGCCGTGCATGAAGAGCGAAATCATCGCCCGCGCCGTCGGCTCATGATGCGGCTTCTTCGGCAGCAGCGTATGCGCTACCTGCCGCTCGGCGACTGATGCGGGCTTCGCCAGCGCCTGTTCCTGCTGCAGCATCCACGCCAGGGCGATCGAGCCGATGCCCATGGCGTTCTCTGCCAGAAACTCGCGTCGTGTTCTCAATGGCATGGTCATGACTTCGACTTCAAAACGAAGTGAACGATTCAGTCCACGTACAGGAACTCATTCGAGCTGATCAGTTGCTGGCAGAGATTCGTCAGCATCAGCATCTGGTCGTCGGCCGGCGGCCTGGTCTTCTTCAGATCCGCGGGGATCGAATTCAGCGTCTCGAGCTGTTCGACGGCAAACTGCAGCGCCCGCTCGAACTCGTCCTGCGTGATGTCCCGGCTGTACGCCGATTGCCACGCGGCGGCGAGCTGACCGGGCAGGGGGGGCAGGCTGTCGACCGGTCCGTGGAATCCCGCCTGCGAAGCCCACGACATCGCGGCTCCGCCCGACTTCGAGATCGTGACGGTCCACTCGAACGAATCGGCGTTCTCATTGGCCCGGCAATCCAGGACGAAGTCGAGCGTGTCACCCGGTTCAATCGCCACAGAGGCGACATCCGATTGCACGCTTCCGTTCGTGGCGATGAAGTTCCCGACGATGCCGCTGCGGCTCGAGACGATTCGTCCGCGCACACCGTCGCCGTTGGGTGAACCGTGCTTCAGCGATCCGGTGATTGAGACCGTCCCCGCGACCGGAGCCGTCCAGCGACGGATCGCGGCATGATCGGCTTTGCCGCTCGGATGTCCTCCCGTCGCATGCAGCAGGACCCAGCCCCGTTCGGGATCAGGAACTTTTTCGCCGCCCTGCCACTGTGTGCCCGACCAGTGCGGGAGCGGCGTGAACGATTTCAGACGACCCGCCTCTTCATCGATTCCCCCGTAGCCGAAGCTCCAGGGGGACGCGGTGCTCGCTGCGATGCGTTCGGCCAGCTCGGGGCGAATTGTCAGACTGCTGGTCGACGCCGGCGTTTGCCGCGACTTTTCAGCCAGCTTGCGGGCCAGGTCCAGCACCGATTCACTGTTCATCAGCATCAGCGATTGAGCGGCGACGGTGGAGCTCGGACGACGCTCACAATTGAGGTCCATGACCGGTGCATCGAAAGCCGTCAGCATGCTTTCCGGTTGTGTTCGGCGAACCTGCAGGTACACGCTGCGCCGCGGAACCGCGTTCTGGACGATGATCTGCCCCGCGTCATCTGCGACGACGGGAACGGACGGCCCGAACTGCGTCCGGTCGAGGATATTCGAGACCGCGAGCATCCGGTCGCGGATCGTTTCTGCGGTCAGCCGACGCACGGGCATCCGCCCGTAAAACCGGTTGTCGCCGTCCAGTTCGTCTTTCTTCGGCGAGCGACGCGACGACTGCTGGTAAGTCGACGACAGCATGATCTGGCGGTGGAGGGCTTTCAGACTCCAGCCGTTCGCCATGAACTCCGACGACAGCCAGTCGAGAAGTTCGGGATGAGTCGGCAGTTCGCCGAGCTTTCCGAACTCGCCGGGAGTGCCGACGATGCCGCGGCCGAAGTGATTCATCCACACACGGTTGGCGATCACTCGTGCCACGAGCGGATGCTGACCCGATGTGAGCCATCGCGCCCAGGCCAGACGTCGGCCGGTGCTCGGCAAGGCTTCGTCGTCGCCTGGGAACTTCATCGGTTCGTTCGGCGGCGAGGCGATCTGCAGGTCCGCCGGACCGATCGGGTGTTTGGGCTGCCGATGGTCGCCGCGATGGAACAGGAAGGTGACCGGGGCCGTCTTCGAAGGCTCGGTCAGAGCCGCCACGAAATCTTCCACCGGCTTCTTCGCGCGAATGGTGTTGATCTCTTCGCCCAGCTTCTTCAGTTCTTCCGCGGCTTTCGGGTCGTACTGATACAGCGTGCCCGGAGAAATGTTGACGCTGGGCCGCTCTTTCAGAAGCTGCTTCTGCTCGTCCGTCCGCTTGTCGGCCGGGGTGTGATACGCCGTCTTCAGCGTCTCGCGCAACTCTTCCGGATGCTTTTCGAGCTCTTTGGCCAGAGCGGCCTCCATATACTCCTTCTGCTTCGCGTCGCGCGTCTCAATGACGGCCTTGGCCTCCTTCTCGATCTCGGCCGACTTCGCGCGGTCCGCGTCCGTGTACAGTGAAACCTGCCGCTGGGCTGGAGTTTTCCACGCCTTCGGATCGTAGGCCGGCTCGAGAATCGAACGGATCGCGTAGTAGTCCGACTGCGGGATCGGGTCGTACCGATGGTCGTGGCACTGCGCACAGCCAACCGACAGGCCATACAGCGAACTCGTCACGATCTTGATCGTGTCCGCAACCACCTGGTTGCGAGTCAGGTCGGCGTCCCCTCCCGAGGCCGTCCCATCGGCCCCCATTCGCAGGAAGCCTGTCGCCGTCAGGATCTCGGTCTGTTCCGGCGTCAGGTTCACGGGCGGCTGTGGAATCAGCTCGTCGCCGGCCAGCTGCTCGACGAGGAACTGGTTGAACGGCTTGTCCGCGTTGAGCGAACGGATCACGTAGTCCCGGTACTTGTAGGCATAAGGCCTCACTGGATCGGCCGTCGACACCCCGTCGGAATCCGCATAGCCGGCGACATCCAGCCAGTGCCGGCCCCAGTGCTCACCGTAGTGGCGCGAGTTCAGCAGGTCGTCGATCAGCTTGGGCCAGGCGTTCGGCGAAGCATCGTTGATGAACGCCAGCACCTGTTCGTAAGTCGGCGGCAGCCCGGTCAGGTCGAAGTAGGCGCGCCGGACCAGCGTTTCGCGGTCGGCAACGGGATTCATCGTCAGCCCGTTCTCTTCGAGCTTCGCGAGCACGAACGCGTCGATCGGATTCGAAATCCGGTCTCGCGCCTGCACCTCGGGGGCATCAGGCCGGCGGATCGGCTGAAAAGCCCACCACGACCGCTCTTCCTCGGTGATTCCCAGGCCGGCTGGAATCGTCTCCGGCTCCGGGCGAATCGTCGGGGCGCCGGCTTCGATCCATCGGCGCAGCGTTTCTTTCTCCTCCGCGGAGACCTTCGCTTCGCCTGGAGGCATTTCTCCCTGTTCGACACGCTGCCAGATCAGGCTGTCCGCCGCCTTGCCCGGGACAAGAGACGGGCCGGAGTCCCCCCCTTTCGTCTGGAATCTCACCAGTCGCAGGTCGAGGCCTCCCTCGACATCGGCTGTGGCGCCGTGGCAATCGAAACAGTGGGCGCGGAGGATCGGCCGGATGTCCGCTTCGAACGTCAGTTGAGGTTCAGCGCCAACTGCACACAAAGGCGCAATGGCGACCAGGGCAAGGGCCGGGCCGAAACAACGCAAGGCAGACATCCTGTAAGGTGGGATCAGGAGGCGGGATCTGCGGGCTGCTATGGTCCCCTTGCGCACCGTCTCTGACAAGAGCGCACCGCGTTTCTCCGGGCGACTGCAGATAATTCCGTGTCGAAAGCGACAACCGCCTGGCGATGGCCGTGGCACGGTCCGGGGCTCACTGCCGCCTCAGGAGGCAATCACGCGCGGATTGTGCCCTACGGAGCGCGTGGACAAGAAAAAAGCCCTTGCGAGACAGGAGCTGGCGGGCGGGCTAAAACCTACCGCTCAACCACCCCGCAAGGGTGTGCGAATACTCTGCGAATGTCTTCGAACATCAACCGATAAACTCCTCCGTAACGCCTGCCATTCGGGAAAACCCCACGTCGCGAGGCGATCATTCGACTGCGATTCCCCTTGGTGGGAATGGAGACGCGCGGCGCTGGTTCAATTCTCGGCCGTTTTTTGGACACGCTTCCCTGATTGCCGCGTCGTCTGCGTGCCGCTGAAAATGGCCGGAACCTGCGCTCGCAGGAATCTCTGCGCCTCGTTCGAGTGAGCCGACTTTCAATTGACGCAACCAACAGACGTCGAACAGCGATGTGTGACCCGACCGATTCGGTCTCTTCGCAGCAGGAACTTGCCCTCTCTCCGCACTCCTGCTTGCCTCTTGGCCCTGACCCCTGCAGTCATCACGCGGCCTTTGCTTCCAGGCCGACCCTCGCGTCACAGCACACCAGTCAAGAGTTCTCAAGTTTGTCGACCCGGAATGTTCCCGGTGATCACAAGAGAGTGCCAACAGCAACCCGTCGTCAGAAATCAACTTGAAGGCTTCGCCACGACCGTCAGCCAGAGTGTATCAAAACAGGCCCCCAGTTGCACGGGAGTCCTTGCAAAACGCCTTGTTTCAGTCGGTTCTTGAGCAATTCCCCTGATCCGTACTGGACCGGAGTAGGCGCCTCCCTTTGCCAGAAAACTCAGCTTCACCTTTTTCGACGAGTCGCCTTTCGTCTCCGAAATCACGGGCTCGACCGTCACTCCTTCCGGCAGGTCCACCGCTTCCACGGTGATGGCGCCGACGCCTGATCCACGGCGCTGGACGTTCACGGTCAACTCCGCCGGCTTGTCGCTGGTGACCACGAGCGCATCCGCGCTGGTGGTCAACTCGAAGTCCGGAGCATCCATGCGCGCCGTCAGCTGGTAGAACGCCCGATCCGATCCCCGGCGATGTCGGTCGCGGATCGTCAGTTCGTAATCGCCGTCCTGCGTCGCCGTGTGCGCCAGGATCGGCGCTCTTCGGGGAGACGGGTCGTCGAGCGTCGCGACAACTCCCCCCTTCGGATCCTTCAGCTGCATCACCGGGTCGATCGGAAACTCCGATCGGCCTTCCGCCACGATCACGACCGGCTGCCCTTTCTTGAGGCTCAGTCGATAGCGATCCATCTGGCGCGAGACGGTCAGGCGACCGGTCACCGCACCCGGAATGGCCAGCGGCACGATTTCGTCCACGGCATGTCCGATGTTGGCCGAGGCGGGATAGGGCGTCAGACGCACGCGGGCGGAACCACCCCACTGAGGCGAAAACACCAGCCCCAGGCGCGACTCCGATGCAACGCGGTCTTCCCCCTGCGGCTCCAACTCGAGAAGCCCGTGAGGTTCGGCTCCCCCGAACGGAACGACCGCCGCCGTCGTCCCTGCCGCGAGATTCCAGCCGAGCGGCTCGACCGCTCCACCGTCCGTCAACGCGGTCGACATCGGCAGCGTGTGATCGACAAACGGGCCCGTCGTCACCGTCAATCGGTAAATGCTCGTGTCGCCCCCGGAGAAGGCGATCGTCGAATCGGGAGTGGACGGAAACGCGAACAGCCGGATCACGTGGACGCCGGACCTGGAGGCCCGGAAGACGAGGCGGGGATCGAGTCCCACTTCATCGTGATTCTCGGCCAGCACGAAGCCTCGCTCATCCGCCACCTGCAGGATCGAATCGATCGGCGAGCCGAGTCGGGTGCTGGCATCGACGGCCGCCACGACGACCTGGCCCGCCTCGAGTGTGATTGCGAAACCATCGACGTCTCCTTTCGTGAGAACGCCATTCATCGTGACTTCCGCACCCTCCAGCTTCTGCGCCTTCGACGGCGCGTTGTTCGGTTCGACTTCGCTGACCTCTTTCAGGCTGCCGATCAGGAAGGGGACAGCATTGGAAGCCCCCTCCGCGTTGTGCAGCCGGATCCAGACGCGATCCGCGGCGAATTCCTCGGGAATCCTGATGTCCAGCTTTCCCGCTTCCGTCCCCGGCGTGATCGTCACCCCTCCGGCGGCCACGGAAACAGGCCAGTCGAACTTCCCTTTGCACGTCACCGAAACCGTCGAGCCCCGCTGTCCGCCCGGCGGAAAGACGTGTGTTAAGGTCGGAGCAGCGGCCATCACTGAATGGCCGAGCCCAACGGCGACGAGAGTCGTCAGACAGGCGCGCACTGCCAGACGCGTCACGACGCGGGCACGTTGGGAAATGTCCGCTCGAATCATCCCATCAACTCGGCAATCGGCCGCGAATCGCTGACCAGGTGTGCGGGGCGTCCGGATGGCGTGTACAGGATCTTGTCCGGATTAATTCCCAGCTTCAGGTACACCGACGACACCAGGTTTTCCGGCGCGTACACATTCTCGATGGCTGAGAAGCCGTTGCGATCGGTCGCACCGACCACCTGCCCGCGCGGCGTCTTGCACCCGGCGACAAGCACCGACAGGGCGCTCGACCAGTGGTCGCGCCCCGGCGTTTTCCGGTCGGCAAGCGTCGAGATCTTCGGAGTGCGGCCGAACTCGCCCATGACCAGCACGAGGGTCGTGTCGAGCAGTCCTCGCTGGTCGAGGTCTTCGATCAGCGCCGCGACGACCGAGTCCAGCTCGCGCCCCTTCTTCTTGAATGCCGGGAAGATGTCCGAGTGGTGATCCCATCCGCCGCTGTTGATCGTGACGAACGGCACGCCTGCTTCAATGAGTCGACGCGCCAACAGCGCCTGATGCCCGAACGAATTCCGGCCGTACGCGTCCCGAACCTGCGCGGATTCCTGCTGGATGTCGAAGGCCTTGAGGGCATCGGGCGACGTGATCAGCGACACCGCCTGCTGATAGTTCTCATCCGCCCCCAGCACCGGGTCGCCGGCCGCCTGGTCATTGAACCGGAGCAGGCTGTCGAGGTTCTGGCGCAACTCGCGTCGACCCGTCACGCGACCATCCATCAGGCCGTTGGGAATCGTGACGTCCCGGACCCGGAACGATTCCTTGCTCGGATCGCCGCCGACGACGAACGGAGCATGCCGGGCGCCGAGGAAATTGGGGCCGCCCGAACGCGTCATCGAAGGCAGGGAGAAGTAAGGGGGCAGACCCGGAGGCGCCCCGCGCTCGGCGGAAACCACCGATCCCATGCTCGGGTGGAAACTGACGAACGCCCCGCAGCCGACCGGGATCCGCGTCGGAGCGCCGGTCATCATATAATGGTTTCCGGCCCCGTGGTTGTTCTGATCGTGACGGACGGACCGCACGATCGTCAGCTTGTCGGCGATGGCCGCCAGCTTTGTCATGTTCTCCGAAAAGAACAGCCCGGGCACCTTCGTTTCGATCGGATGATACTCGCCGCGAATCTCGGCCGGAGCATCGGGCTTGGGATCAAACGTCTCGAAATGGCTCGGGCCGCCATCCAGCCAGACCAGGATGCAGCTGGTTTTTCCGGCCGCAGCTGTCGCCGCCTGTGCCCGTCGCCCGATCGCGCTCGCGAACCCGCCACCCAGGACTGCTCCCAGTCCCAGTTTCAGGCAGTCGCGACGCTCCATCCCTTCGCAGTTGCGGTGAATCGCCATCGTGAGGTCCTGTTCAGTCGACGAAGTAGAACTCAGGAGTGTTCAGCAGCGCCCAGAACAGATCTTCCATTCCGGCGCGGCGGTTCTTGGGATCGGCCAGCAGTTCAGACGCAGTCGCCACCTCCGAGTTGGTCGGCATGCGGCTGTAGACGCGTAGGAACACCTCCTCGACCAGTTCCGCGACAGGTCGATCGCTCGCCGCAAGTTTGGCAGGTTGGGCGTCGTCCTTCGAGATCTTCTCGTTGAGGGTTGGCGAATTCATCAGGTGCAGGATCTGCGGCGTCGTCACATCACTGGTCCGCTCGCACGGCGGATCCTGGTTGGGATCAGGCCGGCCGAACGTATCGAGGAACAGCGACGAAGAACGGTGGGTCCACAGCTGCATCGCCCTCGATTCTGGAGGCATGGCTCCGAAATCATCGGTCGTTCCGAGGACGTCGTTCACTCCATCCAGCAGCACTTCCGCCCGCATTCGCTGGCGGTAGTATCGCGAGAAGTTTCGCAGGTCGGACGCGTTGCGTTCCGTCGGAACCGTGCTCAGCTCGAACACGTGCGACGTCATGATGGTCCGGATCAGATGTTTGACGTTGTAGCCGTGGCTCCGGAAGTCCTCGGCGAGGAAGTTCAGCAGTGGATCGTTCGACGCGGGATTCGTGGCCCGCAGGTCATCCACCGGGTCGACGATCCCCACCCCCATCAACTCGCCCCACACGCGGTTCGCCATTACCTTCGCAAACCAGGGGTTCTTGTCGCTGGTCATCCACTCGGCGAGGATTTCCCGCGGTTCCTCGTCGGCGCTGAGAGCCAGGGTTTCGCCGTTCAGGGTCTTCGGATCGACGCCTGCCCCCGTACGGCCATGCGTGACCTGGCCTTTCGGAAGGGTGTAGATCACTTCTTCGGTCCCCGAGATCGGCGGCGACAGCCCGCCCTGGTGGCCCACTCGCGCGAAGAACGACGCGAAGCCGTAGAAGTCGTCCTGGCTCCAGATTTCAAACGGATGATGATGGCACTTGGCGCATTCCAGCCGGACTCCCAGGAACAGCTGGCTCACCGACGATCCGATTTCCACGGGCGAAGGCCGGTCGCGGAACATCACTGTCGCGCCATTCTTCCACGTGCTTCCCTGCGCCGTCACCAGTTCGCGAACGAACTCGTCGTACGGTTTGTTCGTGCGGAAGGCCTCGCGGAGCCAGGCGTCCATGTTCCAGACGGCTTTGATGCCCGCCCGGTAGGGATTCGGCCTGAGCAGGTCGGTCCATTTGTTGGCCCAGAAGTCGCCGTATTCGGGTCGATCGAGCAACTGATCAATCAGCCGGACCCGCTTGTCTGCGCCGGTGTCCGCGAGAAACGCACGCGTCTCGTCCACGCTCGGCAGCCGGCCGATCGCCCGCAGGTAGGCCCGGCGATGAAACTTCGCGTCGTCGACCCGCTCCGCCGGCAGCATCCCGAGCGTCTTCAGCTTCTGCCAGACCAGCTCATCGACCTGGTTGTGCCTGGGAAGCTGGGCGTACTGCTCGTCCGGAATCTTGCCGGGCAGCGGAATCGTGACCGTGCAGACGGCGATGTGGCTCAGGTACCGCGCCATGACGGCCGTTTCACCCGAGAGTGCTCCGGCTTTCAGCAGGCCGTCGTCGCTGACCGTCGCGACCGTGCGGTCGTTGGATTGAAAAGCGGCGCTGTCGGTGACGTCGCGGCGGCGACCGTCGGTGTATTCGGCAATCGCTCGCAACTGCACCGATTCGCCCGCTGCCAGCTGCTGAGTCGCCGGTTCGACCACGACGCGAACAATCGTCGGGGCGTCGGCGGGAGTTCGCGGAGCGCCTGATTCAATCCAGGAGCGGATCAGCTGGTAGTGCGGGCTGCCGGCTTCCAGTCGCTTGCCACCGCCGTGCGGCGCCTTGCCGCTGGCCTTCTGCAGCAGCAGGCTTTGATCAGGAGCAGACGGGAAGATGCGACGTCCACGCCCTTCCTGAACGATGGCGGCGTAATCGAAGTCCTGGTCGAACGCGAGGAGTGAAAGAGCGAAGCCATTCTGGCCTCGCGACTTGCCGTGGCAGGGGCCGGAGTTACATCCCAGGCGGGTCAGCAGCGGCTGAACATCCGCTTCAAACGTCACCGTCGGCGCCTCGGGAAAACTCGCCGGCGCTTGCTCATCGGCGCCGTGGGCCCAAGTCCCTGTCAGCACCCATGTGCCAACAAGCACCAATAGCAACCACTGGCGGGTGCGTGCGTCCACCATGAGGGGCGAGATTGTCGAGGAGGGATTGGGAGGCGGGATCGCCGGGCGAGCCAGGCGACGTTCCATCAATCGTCGCCGATGAATGGTCGTTGTTCAATCCAAACTGGAACTTTTGTGCCTCTCCAACGCTGTCCAGGCCCCGCAAACCCTCGAATCGGACCTCACCCCGGCCCGTCAGACGCGAATCGTCACTCCACCTTGAGCTTCCGGCGATACACCGTGTCCCCGTTGGTGACATACAGGAAGTCGTGCCCGACGCCCGCCAACAGGCAACTTGTCAACGGCTGGGACTCCTTCGGCTTTGGCAACACGCCGCACAGCCGCCCGGTCGCATCGAAGACCTGGACCCCCAGCGCCGATGTCACGTAATAGCGCCCTGCCCGGTCCACCGCCATGCCATCTCCCTTCGAAGCAGCCAGGTACGGGGGCGGCGCGTTGAACTTGAATTCCCCCTTCGGATCGATCGGCAACCGCATCGTCATCGTCGGCAGCTTGGAATCGAGCGACCCGTCGGCGTTCACGCGGAACGTCCAGACGATTTCACCGCCCGAATCCGAGACCGCCAGCGTCCCCTGGTCATTGGAGACAGCAATTCCGTTCGGACGGCTGATTCCAGTGTCCGCGACGACCTTTTCGCCCGATTTGATGCTGATCCGCGTGACCTTCTTGTCTTTCGTCTCCGTGATGAAAATGAAGCCGTCGCGAGTGATGGCCAGGTCGTTGGGCGTCACGCCCGTCGCCACTTCCTTCACTTCGCCGCTCCGCGGGTCGAGCGAAATCACCCGCGACTTCGCCCCCTGGCAGCCATACAGCAGACCATCAGGACCGAATTCCAGGCCGCTGATCGATTCCTTCGCGATCACCGTCTTCTTGCCGTCCGCCGCGGCCACTTTGTAAACCGCTGGCGCCTTCATGTCGGAGTAATAGAAGTTCCCCTCGGCATCCGTGCAGGGGGCATCGGCGAATCCGAGATTCTCCGCGACGACCTCCCACGTCTGGCCCGGAACCAGCAGCTTCAGCAGCGTCATGTCTCCCCTGAGATCCCCCTTCGTGTCGAAAGTCGGGGTGAACTTCTCCTTGCGCCACAGCCATTTCAGCGCCTCGGGAAACTGTGCCCCGCCGAAATCGGCGTTGTGGCCATATCCTTCGGCCCAGTCG
Organism: Caulifigura coniformis; assembly: GCF_007745175.1. GTDB lineage: Bacteria > Planctomycetota > Planctomycetia > Planctomycetales > Planctomycetaceae > Caulifigura > Caulifigura coniformis. The sequence continues at coordinate 2,784,599 of NZ_CP036271.1, forward strand.
AAACGAACGTCGTAGCCCATGTAGGTCAGGGCCGAGTTCATCTGCTGGTTCGCGAGTGGCCAGTTCCCGAACGGGTTGTCGAGGTCGCCGCTTGTGTCAGCCATATAGACTCGCAGCGGTTTCTGCTCCGTCTTGCGGATCAGCGACGCGTAAATGTCGCCCCCCCGAAGATTCACGAAGCTGCCGACGTTCGTCAGCACCTTGCGGAACGCTTCCGGCCGTTCCCACGCGACGGTGAAGGCACAGATGCCCCCCGAACTCGATCCGCAGATGGCTCGCATCTCCGGATCTTTCGAGATGCTGTACTTCTTCTCGACCTCCGGCAGGATCTCCTCCAGGAGGAACCGGGCATAGCGGTCGCCCAGGCTGTCGTACTCGAAGCCGCGATTGGAAGGCTTGGCCTTGGGATCAGGATTCTTCGAGCGGTCGTGCCCCGGATTGATGAACACGGCGATCGTCGGCGGCATGTCGCCCCGCGCGATCAGGTTGTCGAACACCACCGGCACGCGCCAGCGTCCCTTCGGATTGCGAAAACCGGAACCATCCTGGAACACCATCAGGGCCGCCGGCGTCTCTTTCCGGTATTGCGCCGGAACATAAATCGACCACTCGCGCGTCGTGCCCGGGAAGATCTTCGATTCCCAGGTCGGCATCTCTTCGATGGTTCCATGCGCAACATCCGTGCGTTCGACGGCGTCCGGATGGGGCGTCCACGTCGGTTTGGCGTTCGGCGCCACTTCGCCGCCGGCCGGCGACGTCTTTGCCTGGTCCGACCACAGCCATCGCAGGGCATCGGGCAGGGCTGTGCCGGCCGCGTTGCCGTTGTGCCCCCCGTCGGTCATCACGAACTGATGCTCATAGCCGGCGAACTGGAGCGCGGCCGACAGATCCCGGTTCGCGAGCGGCCAGTTCCCGAACAGGTTGTTCAGGTCGTCCTTCCCCTCCTGCAGGAAGACCTTGATCGCCTTGGGAGACGATTTCGATTTGCGGACCAGTCCGGCATAGGCCCACCCGCCCCGAATGTCCGTAAAGCTGCCGATGTGGCTCATCACCTTGCCAAACTGGTCTGGCTTCTCCCATGCGACCGTGAAGGCACAGATGCCGCCCGAGGAAATCCCGCAGACCGCGCGCTGCTTCGGATCGGTCGAGACATTCAGCCCCTTGAGCGCGACCGGCAGGAATTCGTCGACCAGAAACTTCGCGTAGCGATTCCCCAGTGAGTCGTATTCGAGCGACCGGTTGCTGCGATCTTTCGCGTCAGGCTTCGTTGCCGGAATCATTCCGGGATTCACGAACACCGCGATCGTGACGGGCATCGCCCCCTGCTGAATCAAATTGTCGAAGACGACCGGCACGCGGAAAGCGCCGTCGGGCTTCGCATAGGTGGCCCCGTCCATGAAAACCATCAGGGCCGCGGGCTTCTCCCCCGTGTACTGCGCCGGAACGTAGACGCTGTAGTCCCGCCGCGTGCCGGGGAAGATGCGGGTCTCTGTGAACACTCCGCTCGTGGTCTTGCCCGCAGGCACGTTCGGCTGCTTCTCGCGATCGCGCGAGGCCGATTGGGCGGCGGCAGGGACCGCCGTCGCCAGGACGGCCAGAACAAAACACAGCACGAACCGCTTCATGGTGAGAGCGCTCCCGCATTCGTCCGCTGATTTCAGACACCCGCCACCGTTGAATGCGGTGGACGTGCTTCAGACTCGATCATGATGGAAGCCGCCACCTGGCCGCAAGCAGGCTGGAACGCCTGCAGTTCTCACCGCGAACCCAGGAAGCTTCTCACTTCAGGAATCATCCGTTCGATCGCGTCCTCGAACACATAATGCCCGGCGTCCGCGTACGTGACCGTGCGGGCGTTCGGGAAACGCGCCTGCCATTCCTTGAGGAACTCCATCGTGAAGCACCAGTCCTTCTCTCCCCACAACAGCAGCAGGGGGTGATTCTGGAACTGTGCGAGTCCCTCTTCGATCGTCACGAGCGTGTCGTAGCTGCGGTGCCCCGGCCCGAGCGGGATATCCAGAACGAATTCGTGCGTCGCGATGCGGTTGGCCCAGTTGTCGTACGGTGCGATGAAACCGGCCCGCGCCGCGGGGGAGAATTTGTCCTGGTGCTCCACGGCCATCCACAACGCCGAGCCTGCGAAGGCATTGAAGCCTCGCACCGCCAGCGCACCGAGAAATGGAATCCGGCAGACCGCGATCCGCAGCGGAATCCGCTTTGACCGGAACGCGGCCGTGTTCATCAGGATGAACTGCCTGAAGCGATCGGCCCGCCGTCCGGCCGCCCCCATTCCGATGCAGCCCCCCCAGTCGTGTCCCACCAGCGTCACGTCGCGCAGGTCCAGTTCGTCGATTAGCCGCGTCAGGTTTGAGACGTGATTCTCAAGGACGTAGTCGTACTTCTGCGGTTTGTCGGACAGTCCGCACCCGATGTGATCGACGGCGATCACGCGATGATCGCGGGACAGGTCCCTCAACAGATTCCGCCATGCGAACGACCACGTCGGATTGCCGTGCACGAACAGTACGGTCGGCCCCGAACCCTCATCCACGTAGTGATACTTGAGGCCGCCGAGATCAAGCACGTGCGGCGCAAACGGATACTCGGCGGACCAGTCGGGCGAAGGTGACACGCGGCGGAGTGTAGCGGCGTCGAAGGGCGTCGCAACAACGAGCGGAAGACGACTGAAGCCCACCAGGCCGAGCCACCGGTTCAGCCTGGCCGGCCTTCGATCGCCCATCCATCGAGCGGCAGATCGGTTTTGACGAACCGCTTCCGCCAGACGCGCCAGTGCAGGATCGCCAGGTTCCGTTCCTCGTCACTCTGAAAGCCAATCGTTCCCGGGCGAGGGGCGCCATTCTGTTCGAGATACGACTTCATTCCATGCTTGGCCGGATGCTCGCGGCGCATCCTCCACAGGGTGACGAGGGCCACGTCGCGAACCTGAGTCTTCAGCGCGTCACTGGGACGCTGCGACTGGAACGTCTGCAGCTCCGTTTCGTTGCTGAGCAACTGCTCGACCAGCGGAATGTCCTGCTCGAGGCCGAACGACGACAGGAAGAGCAGCGCACTCTGGATCTCCAGTGCCGTCGCGGCGCCTGCGACGATCTCGCGTGCCGGGACGACTCCTTCCCGGTATCGATACTGCTGGGCCAGGTGCAGCCGGGCGTCGGCCGAACCGCGGCCGGTCTGCTGGATCCACGCCACCAGGATCGACTTCAGCGTCGCGTTTCGTTCGCCCGCGAGGACCTGGTTCTGAAACCACGAAAACTCGGCCGGGCGACTGATCAACTGGGCCTGGATCGGCGTCGGATCGCATTCCGGCTGACAGGCAGACAAGAGCAGCGCCGCCAGCTTCTCCGCTCCCTCCGGACCGCTTCGACGGGGCCACGGCGAAGCGGACGTGCTCCATTCGCTGACTTCCCGGTTGAACTGCTCGGCAAACTCGGAGGTTCCGAAGCTCAGCAACAGCTGGGGCGAACGATCGAGCATTGCCACGAACAGGCGTCGTGCGGCCGGCGAGTCATCGACAATCTGCAGGTAGCGGTCCCAGGCCGGGAGCTGGCCGTCGGACAGGGCTCCAGAAAGGATGTCCGCCTTTTGTGTTTCCAGGACCTGCAGCTCGATTCGTTGAAGGATCTCGATCGCCCGGAACCGAACTTCCGGTGACTCCGATTCGGTCGCCTGCCGCAGATACGGGATCGCGGATGCGCCGGCCCGCAGCAGCGTGTCGCCCGCCTGATGACGATCGGTAAAGGATGTCGATCCCAGCCGCCGAGTCGCGTGCGAGAGGTCCAGTGAAGGGGAAGGGCTCCCCATGCCCTGTGCGCCAGCAATGGCGATCGCCAGCGCCGGCGCCCAACGCCACGCCCGCGCCGTTTTCTGCCAGGAGCCTCGACGCCTGTTCGCCATCTCGCATCCTCGTGGTCGCGTTCCGTCCGCCTCACTCTAGCAGCCCGCAAAATCGACGGGCCACCCAATTTTCATTCTGCTGCACCGGTGAGGTTCCCATCAGAGCTCCTGGCGTGCGCTCGGCGCGAGCCGAGCCGATCCCATCAGGCGTTGACCATTGTGAATCAGAGACACACCTTCGAGTTTCCGTGAACCCCCGCGACAAGCCGGCGTTTCAATTCTATGATGCACCCACAGCGGCGCGAAATTCTGGCGGGTGATTCCATGTGTCTTGGGAGATTCCAGCCGCGTGAGGCCGCACTCTGATTGATTTCGTCCGACCATGCGCTTCGCAGCCGATCTCGACCAGCATCCGAACGCGGGCCTCTCGGCTCTCAGGGTCGGAGAATCGCTCCGGCGGCAGCTGCAGCACGAATCGGCCGATCTCAGCATTCTCTTCGTGACCCCCGCTCACGCGGAGCATTTTGAAGACATCGTTCAGTCGTTCCGCAAAGAGCTGCCGACCCGACATCTCCTCGGCTGCACGGCCGAGTCGGTCGTCGGACGTGACCGCGAAGTCGAGGGCGGGCCCGCCATCAGTGCCTGGGCCGCGTCGCTCCCCGGCGTCGACGTGCAGACGTTCCACGCCAAGTTCGAGCAGACGCCCGACGGCGTGCTCTCCGACGGCCTCCCCACCGCGGAAGACCTTCCCGGCCAGGTCCGCACGGTCCTCCTCTTCGGCGATCCCTATACCTGTCCCGCCCGGTTCCTCATCGACCGTCTCGCGGATGACCTCCCCGGAATCCCGCTTCTCGGCGGAATGGCCAGCGGCGCGAGCAATCCGGGCGAACACCGTCTTGTTCGCGATGACGAGATCACCAATTTCGGCGGCGTCGGCGCTGTTCTGAGCGGTCCGATCAAGGTCCGCAGCGTCGTCTCGCAGGGCTGCCGCCCTGTCGGCCGCCCGTTTGTGATCACCCGCAGTGAAAAGAACGTCATGTTCGAGCTCGGCGGCCGTCCGGCCCTCGAGCGGCTCCGCGAAACCTTCGCCGAACTGCCTGACAAGCAGCGGGCGATTTTCCAGCGGGGGCCGCATATCGGCATGGCCATGAACGAGTACCAGGACCATTTCGACCGCGGCGACTTCCTGATCTCCAGTGTCATCGGCGCTGATGAGGATGACGGCGCCGTCGCAGTCGGGGCGATGGTCCGCACCGGGCAGACGATCCAGTTCCACGTCCGGGACGCGGAGTCGGCCGATGAAGACCTTCGGTCGATGTTGAGTCCGCTCAAGACCATTCCCGAAGGGAAGGGACGCGGCGCCTTGCTGTTCACCTGCAACGGCCGCGGCACGCGCATGTTCGAGCAGCCGCATCACGACGCCGCCGTCGTGCAGTCGATGATCGGCCCGATTCCGATGGCCGGGCTCTTTGCCCAGGGAGAGCTGGGCCCCGTCGCCGGCCGGAACCACATCCATGGCTTCACCGCGAGCCTGGCGATCTTCGAGCCCGAATTCGAGCTCCCGCCCGTGCGTTAGGTCGTCCGGGTGATTCCCGTGCGCCGCGGCCTTGAACTTTGCGCGGGGGCCTGACGGGAGATGTGTGACGACCTGTGACTCGACGTGTGACAGCGGAAAGCTGCTGCCCCATTGGGCTTGCACATCTGTGACATGTGTGACGAGTTTTTTGAGATCATCGCCCCCGCGTTAGGCCGGGGGAGCACTTACCTCTCCTGAATTGCCAAAGAACGAACTCTCTTCCCTGATGGGAGTGGTTGCGCGCGGGTCAGGAACCCCTGGGCAAGAGGGGGGCGATGATCGGTGGACGGCGACGTGAATCCCGTGCGTCACGTCCTGGACAGTTGTGTCATGGTCGGGCGACCATGACACTCCCCGCGACCGCCGGTCTCCTTCAATCCAGCTCGTTCAGCGTTGCCCGTCAGCCCTCATGTCCAATCCGATTGCCGACCGCCTGCAGTTCGCCCTGGAAACCTCCGCCCGCGCGGCCGAACTGATCCTGTCGTACTACCACCTCGGCGACATTCCGGTTGAACTCAAAGCCGACCAGACCCCGGTCACCGCGGCCGATCAGGGGGCCGAGCAGCTCATGCGGGCCGAAATCCTCAAGGCGTTTCCCCAGGACGGGGTCCTCGGCGAGGAATTTGGAGAAACGCCCGGGACCTCCGGCTATCGCTGGATTCTCGATCCGGTCGACGGCACGAAGTCATTCATCTCAGGAGTGCCTCTCTTCGGGACTCTTGTCGGGGTCGAACACAACGGCGAGCCGATCATCGGCCTTTCCCGTTTCCCGGCCCTGAATGAGGTGGTCTATGCCTCCAAGGGGCAGGGGGCCTGGCGCAAGATCGGCGATGCCGAGCCCGAGAAGGCCCGGGTGCGCAACACGGCCCGGCTCGAGGACGGCCTGTTCACGTTCACCTCCGTGGGGACCTGGGACCTGATCGGGAAGCTGGATGCGTTCACGCGTCTGTGCCAGACGGCCCGCCTGACTCGTGGCTGGGGCGACTGTTATGGCCACTGCCTGGTTGCCACCGGCCGGGCGGATGTTCACGTCGACCCGATCATGAGCCTGTGGGACGCCGCGGCCCTGCTGCCGATCCTCACGGAGGCGGGAGGCCTGTTCCTGAACTGGAACGGAGAATCGACGACCGCTGGCGGGAACGGCATCTCGACGACGCCGGCTCTCAGGAATCAGGTGCTCGACGTGCTTCACGGACGGATCGAGCCCACCACCCGCGGCCGCGATTGAACCTGGCGGGCTCCTGTGCCCCGGCCTGTGCGAGGAGCGGGGCCGGCTTCGCACGTGCGGGCGAAGCAGTATGGCCACACAGCTCCGCGCAGCAAAAAAGAGAGGGCAGCGCAGCCGCCCTCATCGAAGAAGTGTTCTGCTTAGAGACCGCACAGGGATTCACCCGCTGCGCGAGAATGCCATTACGTGGCCTTGCTGCACTTCTTGCAGCGAACGCGATATGTCACGAGCGAACCGCACTTCGTGCAGCGCTTGGCTTTCTTGGCGAGCTTGGCCTTGGTGCGAGGACGGGTACCCATCGGACTCTTTCGTGACGCAGTCGGATTCAGATTCGAAATTGCGAAGCGGGGGATTGTGAGCGTTTGGTTCCCGTGAGTCCAGCCCGCTACAGGTGGTTTTCTGCGTGGCAGCCTGCGGTGGCGATCTGGCGGATCACCTCACGGGGACATCCGGCACGTCTCCGACGTCACTCCAAGACGGGGGGACGCTCCAGATCGCACCGTCTATCTGGTGCAGGCCTCACGTTCCACCGAGCGTTGCGGCGGTCGGCCCTGCCACAGGCCAAAGGGCATCGTTCTGCCCGGGGCTGGGTCGATATGCCTGACGCGAGATCGAGCCAGGCCGGCTCAGGATCAGAACGGGTTTCCGATCCTCCTTTCGCAGGCAGTGCTTTTCCTGGCTTTTCGGGTCTTTCTGCGGGAATTCTCTGATGCTCTCATCGTTGTTCACCCGTCGCACGGTCGCACGGTCCACCCGCGCCAATGCCGGTCTCCGGCCGAGCGCGGAGATGCTGGATGCGCGAATTCTTCCGTCGGCGACGGCCACGTTGTCGCGAGGCGTTCTGACGGTGAAAGGAGACGTGGCGGCGGCCAACAACCTCACGTTCGAGACGATCAACGGCGGGAACGGAGTTCGCGTCACGGGAACCGGTGGCACGCTGCTGAACGAAGACCTCACAGAGCTCGATTTCGCGGGGGTCACCAGCATCAAGGTCATCACGGGGGCGACCTCCGACTCTATTACGATCAGAGCCTTCGATTCCTTGACCGTGAAGAATGTGACGTTGTCGCTGGGCAACGGAAACAACACGGTCAGCATCAGCGACGCGGTCATCGAAGGCAAACTGGCCATCACGACGGGGAACGGCGAGGACACGATTCGAGTCGCGTCGATTGCATCATTCGGTACATCCACGAGCGTCACCACTCTGAACGGGCCCGTCACGATCAATACGGGAAGCGGCGCGGACAGCATTATCATCAGGTGTGACACAGCCTTCGACAGCTCCACGGCCTTCATCACGCTCAATGGTCCCCTAACCATCAACACGGGCAACGGTGACGACCGGGTCGTTTTCGAGTCGTTCGCCGCGTTTGATCAGGCTGCCAGCACTTTGACGCTGAACGGGATCGTGAAGGTCACGACCGGGAACGACAACGACTTGATCGACGTCGTGGCGGACGGAGGCTTCGATAGCGCGTTTGCCGACTTCGACGTGAACAACCATTTCACGATCAACTCCGGCAGCGGCGACGACGGCATTTCGGTCAGGACTGCCGATTTCTTAGGCGGCCATGGCGATCTGGATTTCAGCAGAAACCTGACGATCGCTGCCGGCAATGATGACGACGAGGTCTGGATCGGCAGTTCCTCATCGGACATCGCCATCGGAGGCATCCTCCGGGTGACAACCGGCAGCGGCATCGACGATCTGACCGTGGAACGAGTTCAGCAGACGTCCTCCGTGGGAAGCAACAGCTTCTCGATGGGCAACGATCTCGACACCGTCAGGATTCGGGCCAGCGTGTTCGCCGCAGCGACCAGCACGAACCTGGGAAGCGGGAACAACAATGTTCTCGAGATCAGCCAGGCGGGCTTCCAGGGGAATGCTTCCCTGATTTCGCAGGGCCGCGAGGATGTCCTCAGGATTGAAAACACCTCCTCGCCCTACATTGGCGGAACGACGTTCTCCGGAAAGGTGACGGTGTCAGCAGGCCCCTCGGCCAGTCTCCTGATCGGCTTTGACAACTCCTCTCCGCTGACGACATTCCTCGGCTCGGTGACGCTGACCGGCAAGTCGCCATTCGGAACGGCGACGTTCATCGATGGCCGAGTCGTGTTCACGATTCCTCCGGTGGTGAAGAAGTTCCAGCTCGCCTGATTCGCCAATCAGCAGAACGCTGCAAAGGTGCGAAGCCCGCGGAACCCCTCCGCGGGCTTTTCGTATTGGGCGAGCGGGATCCGAAGAGGACTTCAGCCCCTGTGGCGCTCCGCAGCGGGGGCGGAACGCCCTCCTGTTCGTCCGGAAGCGGCCCGCCGGTACAGTGCAGTGATGATGACTCCCTGTGCCATCGTGCTTGCCGCCGTCCGCGTCCGCCGTTCTGCCGGACGTCTACTGCTTCTCGGGCTGTTGCTGATCCCTCTCCCGGTGCTTCAGGCGGCTGACACGCCCCGCCGCCCGAACATTCTCTGGCTCGTCGGCGAGAACCTCTCGCACGACCTCGGCTGTTATGGCGCAAAGAACGTCCACACCCCGCGGCTCGATGCCCTCGCCGCCGGCGGGCAGCGGTTCACGCGGGTGTTCGCCACGAACCCCGCCTGTGCCCCGAGCCGGTCCGCCTTCTTCACCGGCATGTACCAGACGACGACCGACACGCATCACATGCGGTCGCACCGGACGGACGACTTCCGGCTTCCCGACGGCGTCCGCCCCGTCACCCACCGCCTCAAGGACGCCGGATACTTCACCGCCAACATCAAGACCGTCGCAGGCCACAGCGTCGGCACCGGCAAGCTGGACCTAAATTTCGTGAACGAAGGGCCGATCTACGACGAAGGGGCCGCCGACTGGAGCGTTCTGAAAAGTCACCAGCCCTTCTTTGCCGTCGTGAATGCTGAGGAATCGGAGTACGACATCTACGACCGCCAGAGCAAATCGAAGCAGCGCGTTGAATGGGTGGGGGAGAGGGAGCACGTTCCACACGCCAGGCCCGACTCCGTCACGCCGCCACCTTATTACCCTGATCACCCCGTCGTTCGCGAAGAGTGGGCGCGGTACCTCAATTCCGTTTCCGGGATGGATCTGCGGTTCGGTCGAGTCCTCGACCAGCTCCGCGCCGATGGCCTCGAGGACAGCACCGTCATCCTCTTCTTCGGTGACAACGGACGCCTCGAGCCTCGCGGCATCCACTGGTGCTATGACAACGGGCTCCGCGTCCCGATGATCGTCAAATGGCCGGCGTCGTTCGATCCTCCTGCGCATTACCAATCGGGGACCGTGGATGACCGCGTGATCAGCCTGATCGACGTGACCGCGACGACACTCTCCATCGCCGGAGCCGCGGTCCCTGCGACCCTGCACGGCCGGCCGTTCCTCGGTGGCGCCGCCGCCGGATCTCGCCGCTACGCCTTCGCCGCCCGTGACCGGATCGATGAAACCCGCCAGCGCATCCGCTCGGTCCACGATGAGCGCTTCCACTACATCCGCACGCTCAGCACCGGCCCGACCTTTTCCTCACTCAACCGCTACAAGGAGAAGTGCTTCGCCATCATGCCCGTCATGCGGGAGCTGCATGCCCAGGGCCGCCTCACCGGACCGGCCCTGGAACTCATGCAGCGCACCGGACCGTGCGAAGAACTCTACGACACGCAGGCCGATCCCCACGAAATCCGGAACCTGCTCGGCTCCGAGTTGCCCGAACACCGCGAAGCCCTGGCACGTCTGCGGGCGGCACTCGAGACCTGGATGGTCGAAACCGGCGACCGCGGCGCGATTCCCGAGCCGGATTCCGTGGTCGCGCCGTTCGTCAAGGAGATGGACGACTGGTTCGGCACTCCCGCGTGGGCTCGGCAGTAAGCGCGGGGTGCTCGTGGACGGCCACACGCTGCAGCGCGTCGCCATCGAGCACGTACCAGCAGTCGTCCACTCCGTCCTCGCGACGCCAGTCGGGCAACGGTCGCTCCTCGAATCCGAGCCGCTGCAGTAACCGCCGTGAACGCAGATTGGCCCGGTCCGCGCAGGCGCAGACCGCCGACACGCCGCTGCTCCGCAGTTCCGCGATCATCCGGGCCACTGCCTCGCTGGCGAGCCCGCGCGACCAGTACGGCCGGAAGACCACGTAGGCAATCTCCGCTTCGCTCTCGCAGATCGTCGCCTGCACGAACCCGACGAATTCGCCGCTGTGGGTGAGGCGCAGCACCCAGTTCCACCACTGCTCGCGACCATCGTCGGACTGCCGCCTGCTCAAGCGCTGATACCGCAGCCGCAGCCACTCGACAGATTCCGGCGGCCTCTCGACAAGAAACCGATGCAGTTCGGCATCGCAGAGCCCGGCGAACATTCCCTCCGCATGCCCCGCCTGCAGCGGCTCGAGGGTCAGCCGGTCTGTGACGAGCGTCCGCAATCTTCCCCTCAACCGCTTTACACCTGCGCTGCCGGCTCCAATCGCAACGACTGGCGATCGGCCGCGAAAAACAGGTCGGTCCCCGGCGCCGTGCCGCTCGACGCGACTTCAAAGCCCAATCGGGTCAACAGCCGCCTCGACGCCTCGTTTCGTGGATTGACCCGTGCGATGAAGTGCTCGATTTCCTCATCGAGGAGATGGGAAATGGCGGCCCGGGTCGCCTCTCCGGCAAATCCCTGGCGATGAAACCGGCGGAAGATCGTGTAAGCGATGATTCCCAGCGACCCTGCCGCCACTGTCGCGCGCACGAAACCCATCGGCTCGCCTGTGGCGCGGCTGCGAATGATCCAGTGCAGCCAGCGTTCGTCCCGATCGGGAGAAACCCGTCGTTCCAACTGGCGATAGTACTCCGCCAGCTGGGCTTCCGACTCGGGCGGGTCCGCATCCATGTGCTCGTAGAGCCCGGAATCGCTGAGTTCCGGATACATCGCCGCCGCGTCGTCGGCCGTCAACGGAGTCAGAACCAGCCGCTCGGTTTCGAGCGTTGGCATGACAGGAGTCTCGTCCTCTTCGGCCATGCACTGACTCCTTGCAAACCCGTGTTTCCGCCGCGTGGATTCCGCCCCACCCGGGCGTCGCCCAGCACGGAACCATCCTCCTCCGGCCACTCGATCGTCTGATCGCAGACGTCAGGCCGCTTCATGACACACAGGGGAGGCACAGTCTCCCACCGCCGTCCGCGGCGGCCTGTCCGTCGATGTCAAACTGGTTTCGGAGTTGCGGCGGAAAGTTTTGTCTCGACCGACCAGTCCGTCGCGGTCGTCGCGGTGTGGAGCGCCATGCGGGCGGCCCACGGCGCAGCGTTGGAAGCCTCGAACGTGGTTCCGCCGCCCATGATATTAGCGCCGCGCTCCGGCAGGGCAAGATGTCCATAGCAGGCATTCGAATTGCTCCCGCCGTTGAAGAGGGCCGGGAGTGTCGACTTGCTTGCCGCGGGAAGGGTGTCGTCCATGAGGACGGCCAGGCTGCAGAGCGGATCCTTATGGGAGACGCCGATATGCGGCAAACCGAGCGAATGGCCGATCTCGTGCGCCACCGTCGAGAAATTGGTGACGTTGGTCACTGTGCCGTGGATATCGGTCGTCGATGTGTTCGCGTCCGGGAGTGCATCGTAATTGCCGTACAGCGTCGAGTGAGACCGGAACTGACCGTCCTTCAGGTCTTGCTCGCTGAATCCCATTGAGGTTTTCGCGAAATCCTTATCGAGATTCACAACGCTGATGGAGGTGTGGGCGTTCGCGGCGTCCTCGACGACGTTGATATACAGGTGGCAATAGACGTTTGGCCGCACGCTCGTGGCCCCTATTTTCACGTCGAGGCCCGTATACGACGCCGGAGGAACGAGCCAGAACCGGTTCGTCCACCGGGCCGCTTCGCGTTTGAAGTTCTGGACGAAACGCGTCCATTCGGTGCGGGTCCACGGGCGGATGAGCCACATCACGTTGTCGAAGTCGAAGAATGGCAGCCGCATCTGCCGTGGGATGCCTGAGGGAAGGATGGGGTTGAGATGAACGTTCAGGATCAGCGTCAGGGTATGGTTTTGAGAGCCGTCCTTGAGAATCAGATAGGAATCGAAAGCCGTCCAGCCATTGTTGA